>JBOGKI010000255.1:0-6950 GCA_050745605.1 Terriglobia bacterium
GTCTATGACCGCCGGTCTCTTGTTTTCAATCAATTCGGCGCTCGTAGAGCGCCGCTACAGCAGAATTTCTTCACAACTTCCGAGCAACTCGGTGTCTGCGTCCTAGCTGAAAGCTGACGGCTGACCGCTGGTCACTTGTCACTGGTCAGTTGCCACTGCAGTTATACATTCAGCCTTTGGAGAAATCCTTATGAAACGTTCTAATCATCGTCTTTCCATCATCGCGGCTCTGCTGCTGGCGGCCGGTGCGGCTCCGAACCTGGCCAGAGGCGCAGAAGGGTCCTTTAATCGTACCTTGAAGGTCACGGGGCCGGTTCAGCTCGATGTCAGCACCGGATCGGGTCACATCACGGTGCGGCCGGGCAGCTCTTCGAGCGTCGAGGTGCATGGCATCATCAAAGCGCATAATTCCTGGGGATTTGACTCCGGCAACGCCGAGGATAAGGTCCGCCGGCTGGAATCGAATCCGCCCATCGAGCAGGACGGGAATTACATCCGCATCGGCCACATTGAGGACCGTGAATTGCGGAACAATGTTTCCATCAGTTACGAGCTGACCGTCCCCGCGCCAACCCAGATCAAGTGCGGCACGGGATCGGGCAACGTGGATGTCGAAGGCATCCGCGGGCCCGCCCACGCCTCCTCCGGCTCCGGCAATATTTCGGTCTCGAATATCGGCGATGAGGTTTACGCCAGCACCGGCTCAGGCCGGATCGGGCTGGATCACGTGAAGGGGTCGGTTCGCGCCACCACAGGCAGCGGCACGATTCAGGCAAACAGCGTCGCCGGCGGCTTCCACCTGAGCACCGGCAGCGGGGACATTCGGCTGAGTGATGTGGCCCCCGGTGATGGAAGAGTGTCCACCGGTTCCGGCAGCGTGGAGGTCACGGGCGTGCGCGGCGCCCTGCAGGTGGGAAGCGGGAGCGGCGCCATCACCGCGCAAGGCGATCCCACCGGCGACTGGGTCTTGCACACCGGGTCGGGGAGCTTGACGCTGCGGATTAATCCCAGCGCGTCGTTCAATCTCGATGCCCACACCGATTCCGGGCAGATTTATACCCAGCGTTCCGTAACCGTGCAAGGCACGCAGGGCCGTGGCACACTGCACGGGAAAGTGGGCAATGGCGGGCCGGTGGTAAACCTTCGCACCGGATCGGGCAGCATCCGAATTGAATAGCAGGGCGCCGAAACAGTCATGCCGCCGGGATTGACGCGGGCAACGCCGAGCACCATGCCGCCGTGATCCCCGCTGACAAATCGGGGCTCTTCAGCTACCGGCTCAGCGCCGCGAACGCCTTTCTCGCCGCCGGCTTCTTCCCCCCCGACACCAAACCTACGGCTTAAACGCAATACTGTTCAATTAGGCCGAAGTTCCATGAGCGCCGAGAGAGTATTCCGTTGATTCCCCGAGGGATAGGGTCAGAATCAGTTTCCGGTTACTCGGAACGTTCGGATCAATTCATAAGCCCGCGCTTGCTGCGGGTGTCGAATGGCATGGTGATAGAAAATCCGGATGCTTTTGTTGAACAGGTTCGTCAGTTCGCCCCCTCACCCGGCGCTCCGCACCACCCTCTCCCACAGGGCGAGGGCTGTGAAGGGTAGCGACCGACGGTCGGCCGTTCGAAAACCACAACCGGCAATCTTTGGCTCAATTATTTAGGTGCTACGTGTTGTGTTTTCAACACCTTGTGGGCTAACGGGTTCGGTGTTTCAGCTTATCTTATTTATTCCAAACAACTTATATAACTTTAGGCGCCAACACTTGGCTTTGTTATTGGCTTTGTTTTGTCTCACCAATTTTTCATGTCGTTTATTTTCTTATGCTTGCTCAGGTCCGTCTTCTAAAAATAAACAATCCATTTTTTCTGTGTCTTTTGCTTCTTCGCATTTTTGCCGACCCTTACTTTTCAAGGACATAGCGGGACCCATTTTTCATCACTTTCACGCCAACGTGCTGTAGTGGCCGGTCGAAATACACTGCGCTCTCCGTCATGGCGCGGGCATCCCGCCCGTGGCCCCAATCGGCCATCGGCGAGACGCCAATGCCACGGGCCGACGTTACCCCCGCCTGGATTCCTGCTTTCGCCCTCGCCGTAGATTGCATGGCTGAATCACTATAGCAAATTGTAAAGGGACGCGTGAGACAGGTGAGACGGGTGAGACGGTTTTTTTTGGAGCGCAAAGCCTCTTGAGGACTTGGCCAAACCCCATCAGCGCTAACTTAAGGTAGAATTCCTTCCGAGGGCGCTCGTAATACGACCGGAACATCGGTAGTCAAGTGCGATGATCAGTAAACCGTTGCCGACGACAGAGGAGCTATTTCTTTGATCTTCAGGTTGCCCATTAGCGAATAAAAAGCGAATATAGTACACTGAAGCTTGACGTAACCCGCTGACCGCGAGAGTCGGGAAGGACAGGGGGGAACCTCTCCTCGGGGAGGGGCTCTGGCTTGACAGGCTGCGCCCAGAAGGGACAGATGGCGTGTAGCTCGCGACCGGCCGGGTCCGTCAAAGCTTGAGATCAATCTCGGCATTAACTCTGGCTTTCCGTCTTGACAGAAATCCGGCTTTCCGCCTACACTGCCATTGCTATGAAGACGCAATCGCCGGGGAACATTCCGGAAGGGAGCTGCCAGAGTCATGGACGGAACCAAAGCGCCCGCACAGCGGAGGCACAATGAAAAATTGACGACCTCCGCAGTGGAAACGGAAACCCTCAATTTCAGGGTTACGAGCGAATTCAAGAAGAAGTTCAAGGGATATGCCGTGAGCCAAGGCATAACGATGGTCGAACTCCTAAAAGAGGGCTTTGAGCATAGCAAGAGAAATCGCCAGCATTAACGCGCGGAGACTGCGCTGATGCCTGAGACCATTGAACCACGGGTCGTTGAGTTCGGCAGGCAGGCCTCGCCCGGCTCCTGGTTCCTCTCGAAAGAAAGCGAAATTGAGGAACGGCGGGAGCTGCTGCCCTATTCTTATTATCTCCGGCAGGCGTGGACTGAACTCAAGCTAAACGGTATTTTGTGCGTGGACGGCCGCCCGGCCGTCTATCTTTGCGAAGCCGCAAGTTTCACCCAGGACCTGAAGCGCGAGCGACATCGGTTTGTGTGGAACCAAGGCCTGGTGCCGCTCCTTGTCTTTCTCACCCCGAACCGGGTTGAGGTTCACAGCACCGTCAAGATGCCGGAGCGACAGCCAACAGGCGATGGGCTCTTCGATGCTGGAGCCTCCAGTTTAATTCCGGATCTCGGCAACATCGCCAAGGCATTGGAAATTGCCCGTTTCGTACGTTCTATCGAGACGGGTCAATTTTTCCAGGACCATGCCGATTTCTTTCCCCCTGATGAAGCGGTGGACCGCTGCCTATTGAAGAATCTAGTGCACACAGTGCGCCGGCTGAAAGGGGCGAGATGGGATCTGCCGCGCGCTCACGCATTGCTCGGCCGCACATTGTTCGTGTGTTTCCTACATGCGCGTAAATTCATCAAGCCTGACTTCTACCCAGACGGGACGACTTCCCTACGCGAGATACTTAGCCTTCCGCGTGTGGAGGATGCGAAGCGGCTTCTTTACGGTGAGTTCTTTCCCAGGCTGAGGCAGGAATTCAACGGCACGATGTTCGATACAGCCTTGGCGGACGAGGAACGCCACATTAACAAGGTTCACCTGGAAATCCTGGCAGATTTCCTGGGACGGCACGACATGGAATCGGGCCAGATGAGTTTGGGATTCTGGGCCTATGACTTTCGGTATATCCCCGTAGAAATCATCAGTGCCATCTACGAGGAGTTCATGAAAGATGCCGATGTCGAGAAAAAGCGGAGCGAGGGTGCCTATTACACACCTCGGCATCTAGCGGAAACGACTCTCCACGTTGCGCTCGAAGGCCGCAATTCCGGAATCCTGCATTGGCGAGTGCTCGACCCGGCATGCGGCTCCGGGATTTTCCTCGTGGCGATGTTCAATTTGCTCGCCGAGCAGTGGCGACGGGAAAATGGAAACCGCAGCAAGCAAACCAAAGCGCAAGCCCTGCTGGATATCCTTCGGAAACAAATCCGCGGCGTGGACAATAACTTGGATGCGTGTCGCATCACGGCTTTCAGCCTATACCTCGCACTTTTCGAGAAGCTGAAGCCCATCGATGTGGAGGAGTTCAAGGAAAAAGTAAGCCAGGACCCGTTTCTGCCCCCTTTACTCTGGACCGCACAGGAGCCGACATCCAATGCGGTCGTGCTGCACGGCGATTTCCTGAGAGACAAATTGCCTTTGGAAAGTGATTTCGATCTAATAATTGGCAACCCGCCGTGGGAGAGCCGGGGCCAGGAGCAGATCGCGCTGCGCTTTGCTACGGAGTCCCCGAATTATCTTCGAGGGGGAGGAGTCGGCTGCCTTCTACTACCGTCAACCATCCTTGTCAATCGCTATGGCACGCTCGATGGTGATTGGTTTCGCAAAGTTGCGGTCGAAAAAATCATCCAGCTTGCGGACTTCCGCTTCGTCCTGTTTGAAGCCACACATCCCTGCTTCATTATCCGCTATGTCAAAGCGACTCCTTCGATGGAGCACACGGTTTCTTATGAAACTCCCAAGCTGAATCGTTTTGACCGCCGAAGTGGCGTCTTCGTCATCGAACCCGACGATCAGAAGCTCGTGCCACAACACGATATCCTTGAGGCGGCGCTGCAGGAGCGTTTGCAAACGTTGTGGAGCCAGAAGTTTTGGGGAACACCCCGTGACGAAGCTTTCTTGAGGCGTTTGGACTTCTACCCACGATTGTCCGACTCAGCGAAGGAACAGAAATGGCATGGCGGCGTGGGTTTCCAGCCGTTTTATCCGGGAGTTTCTCCTGGCAAACCTAAGCCTCTATATCCATGGAAGCCGTCGGATAGTTACCTCCCGAACCTTGACGACTTTCCGCAATTGGTATTGACCGAAAATGAATTCATGATGCTCAAGAAGGGTCTCGAAGCTTCCATCTACCGGAAGGAAAAGATTCCAGCCCTGTTAGACGGTTTACGCAGGAAACCGGCAGAATCCACGTTCAAGCCGCCAATGGTGGTTTATAGCAAGGGCTTTACGAAGTTCGCCTTCTGCCGTCATAGAGTGCTCTTTCAAGATTCTCTTCGGTCGATCACTGGTCCCGACAGCGACGCCGACTTACTAAGGTTCGTGACGGCGGTGCTCGGTTCACGATTAATGCAGTACCTTGCGTTCCACTCCGGGTCGAGTAATGGAATCGGGCGCGACCAGTTGTACCTCTATGAAAGCCTCAGCCTTCCTTTTCCGCTTCCAGACGATGAACTGGCCCCCGTGAACGCGAATGAGATCATCCGTGAGGTGGCAAGCGTCTTCAAACAGGTCGAACATGCTGGCAAGAATTCAGACACTTCCCGGCGCACGGCCCTAATCAAGGAAGCTAAGGCGAAACTCGAACCGTTGGTGGAAGACTACTATCGTATTACGGACGTGGAGAGAATTCTCATTGAGGATACGCTCACTCTCTTCCAGCCGAGCATCCATCGTTCCAACCTTGATAGCGACGTGCCGTCGCTAGCGTTTCCTGAAAGTGCCGACCGGAAACGGTATGCGGACACGCTCTGCCACGCGCTCAACCGCCGTGCCCGCAAAGGAAACATAAGAGTCCGCGCGGAGGCGATGGTCTCGAAGAAACTGAATCTGATTTTCTTCACCGCGATCTTCGGTGACGAGCGCGCACACTACACCGAAACTGGGGGCGATGAGGAGCTTTGGAACGCGCTTGACCGCGTTGCCAAAGCAGCCCAACGTGAGAACGGGTCATTCAACTATCTGCGGGGCTTCAGCTACTTCGAACCCGACCGCCTCCACATACTCAAACCCGCTACGATGCGGAATTGGTGCCGCACAGCCGCCCTCAATGATGCCGATGCCATTTTCGAGTACTTGGTGAGGAAGAAAGGATGAGCGGCCGAACCTTTAACGGCAGGCTTGAGCTCAAGTTCAATCCCTTCGACGATGACTACCTGATTGAGATTCTGGAGGCGACGGCAGGCGCTTGGACGCGGATGAAACACCCAGAGGGTACCGAGATTGAGGACAAAATCACATATCGGTTAGCGGGGCGGTTAAATAATGACCCCGAATTTGCAGAGCTTCCGTATGACGTGATTCCCCAATGCTGGCTGTTGGCCTGAACGGCGATCGACTTGGGCGTTTGGACCTTCGCTTTAAGCACCGGCATTCACAGCGCGATTACTTTGCTTTTGAGTCAAAACGGCTGCATGTGACCTACCCGAAAGGAGCCTTCTCGACAGAATATCCCACGTATGTCGGGGAGGAGGGGATGATGGCTTTCATTGAGGGGCAATATTCCAAGGAATTGCCCGCAGGCGGCATGCTTGGTTACGTCATGGACGGTAAGGCAGGTACGGCGTGGAGTGGCCTGGGAAAATGCATCGATGCTGAACATAACACACTGAAGCTCATCGAAAGCTCAAGGCTGGCGAAGTCGAATCTCTCAAGAGCAATCGCGAGAAGTATTACCGGGACTCGTCTCGGGGAAACTGAGCACGACTTAACCACACATCGTCTCCGGCTGTTCCACCTGCTCCTTCCGGTCCGCTACGGGCGACGCGGAGCCAGGATATGAACGCTGGACAATCCCATACGATTAGTCATCGTCTGCACTCTGGCTAACACAGGCCACCAGTAACGGCGTAGGGTTGGCCCAAGGTCCCCGTCCTGGTTTGCGGACCGCACGGAAGCTTGGGTCCGAAGCCAAGAACGGTGTTCACAAAGGATGGTGGGCGCAGTTCTGTTGGTTCAAACCAGCCCACGCCCAACACAATTACGCTGCGCAGGCGCAGGTTGGAGACAAACCCACGGTTAACTCAAACGGCGAGATAGAGCCCGCAGACCCCCGAACCGCACGTCTGCGCTACCTCAATAAACGGCGCAGGCGCCACCCAGCGC
>JBOGKI010000256.1:0-6947 GCA_050745605.1 Terriglobia bacterium
CGCCCTTGGTGACGACGACATGAAATGCAATGTCGTCGCCACCCGCGGTCAGGAAAAACGCTGACCGTGGCTACCCGCCCTGCGCTATCCCCGGTGAATAATAGCTTGGTTGATGGCCTCAACCACCTGCTCGCAATACAGTCGGCTCCGATCCTCTATCGGCTCTCCGTCGCCAGAGGCACTAGTCACACGCACTACGTACGTGGGTTGCCTTAAAGCTGTTAGCAACCCCAAGAGGGCGGCTAGGGCCAAGCAGAAAATCCCCGGATAGGGAAAGGACTTGTAAACAAACAGCAGACCGACTAAGGCAAAGCCAGTTCCCCAAAGGATCGAGCTTCCGCGATTCTTCGGCTTTTTGACGTTAGCCCGCACCGAGGCTATGACCGCCATTGCATATGTGGTATTTCTTACGATCAGTCTGGTATTGGTGACCCGTACTCCCTTGGAGTCCGAATAGAAGGTGACTTCCTTACCGTTTTCCGGCATATTCTCCCCCTCACAAGCCGGTAGCCATGGTCAATCGTTTCGACGGTGGGTTGGTTATTCGCCCAAAAGCGAGTAGCGCAGAGCAGGTAGTGCAGAGTTTGCGGCTTTCAAACTCTGCGGTTCTTGGCTGGGGGGAGCCGGAGAAAAGCCGCGGAGTTTCTGAGAGGCGGAACTCTGCGCTGAGGTGCTTCTCATCCCCCGACGCGGCCAAGGTTAATGACGCCGCTCCCGCCCGAGGGCCCGCGAAAGTAAAAGCGCGCCGCTCTACCGGGCGCCCGCCGCAATCATCGTTCGTACACCTCGCTTCGGTGACGGATGCGCGTCACCTCCACCAGCAATTTTGCGTCGTCGATGGTATACACCACTCGGTAGTCACCTACGCGAATGCGCCACTCGTCATCCCCGCCTTTCAGCTTCTTGCACCCCGGCGGGCGGGGATTGGAGGCAAGATTCTCCACCCGCGGAGCAATGCGCGCGATCACTTGGCCAGGTAGCTTTTTGAGTTCTTTCTCCGCGCTCGACGTCAATGCGACGCGGTAGCTAGCCACGGAGCCTTCCGCTTCTGATCAGGTCCGCTTTCACCTTGGCGAACGGGATGCGTTTTTCATGCCGCCGCGACCGGGAAACCAGCACGTCCTCGATATCCTCCCAGAGCGCCTTGTGTTTCTTGAGGTCGATTACAGCCGCCGTCTTACGGCCTTTTTCGTCGGTGATGAACTGAATTCCGGTCATGCGCGGTATCTCCTTGGGGCGTGCGTCCCGTCCCGCCCGTGTTTCTCTCGCTCTAATTTCGCCGCTGCTCTCTGTCAACCAAATCATGAAATATAACGTGCTTACGTCGCGCGAGCAGGTCGCGGAGAGCAGGTCGCACAGAGCTTGCGGCTTTCAAACTCTGCGGTTCTTGGCTGGGGGAGCCGGAGAAAAGCTGCAGAGTTTCTGGGAAGCGAAACTCTGCGCTACGGCCTCAGCACCCAAGTACTCACGAATGGCATCGGCAATGTTTGTCAGAGCTTCTTCCCGGGTCGCCCCTTGTGACCAGCAGCCCGGCAGGCTCGGCACAGAAACCGCGAAGCCTTCCTCAGACGGGTAAAGAGCAACCTTAACTTTCATCTCATACTCCTGCCGTCAGTATACTCAAATCCCTTCGCACCGTCTAATGGCTCGCCCGCGGGGAGAGGGCATCCCGCCAAGCGGGACGGGGCCTGGCGCAGACCTGAAAAGCAAGGTCTGATGCGCCAGCCCCCTGGGTGTGCGCGGCCCGCGCTAAGCCGGGATTTCGATATAGGTCGAAGAAGTGTGAGGTTCGGGGGCAGGCAACCCTTCGATACGCATGCCTTCGAGGTGGAACTCGATCGCTTCGCGCATGTTTTGCTCAACTTCCTGGCGCGTGCCGCCGGTTGAAACACAGCCGTCCAGGTCTGGAGAATACGCCGAGTAGCCGGTACGGGTTTCTTCGATCACGAGCAGATATTTTTTCATCGTTTCAGTCCCGCCTATTTCAAGGTGCTGTTCAGCGTTCCTGGCGCGAGATCACCGTTGCGGTTTCCAGGAACCGTAACCAGTCCCTTCCTAACGGGATGACGGTACTGGCGATGGCTGCGGTGCCCAGGACTGAGGCCACAATCCGATGATCAAAGGGAGCGGGTTTCCACGGTCCACTGTTTTGTCATTGGCCGTGGATTGTTTATTCGCCTCAAAGCCCACGGTCGGGAAAAACGCTGACCGTGGCGCCCGCTCTACTTCTTGATCAACTGATTCAGGATGTCTCCCAGTTTTTTGATCTCGGCACCGTAACCAGCCCAATCGCCCTGCCGCTGCGCTTGCAGGGCCTTTTGGTAATCCTGGTTGGCCTCATTGATGAGTTGCTGGAAGGTGGGACTGATTTTGCCGGCAGGACCGGCGGCGGCCGGAGTGGCGGATGGAGCGCCGCCCGCGGGACCGGGCCCGGTTTCCACATTACCGCCGAAGATGGTGCTCAATGCCTCATCCAGCGACGGCTCCATCACGACTTTGTCCGAGTAGGCAACGATGACGCGCTTCAGTTGGGGCAGCGCGCCGCCGGCTTGGGCTGCCAGATACAAAGGCTCAACGTAGAGCACCGAATTCTTGACGGGGATCACCAGCAGGGTGCCGCGAATCACGCTGGATCCGCCCTGGTTCCACAAGGTCAACTGTTGGGAAATGGCGGGCACCTGGTCGATGCGCGCCTCGATCTGCTGCGGACCGTAGGCCAGCTTCTCCTTGGGGAAAGTGAACACCAGCACTTTTCCGTAATTCGGCGCATCGCAGCGGGCGGCCATCCAGGCGATCATGTTGTCCTTGCGCGCCGGCGTGAACGGAACCATAAGGATGAACTCTTCCTGGGTGCCGACCTCGGCGAGCTTCATGATGGTGTAGTAGGGCGCCATGGGGGCGATGGTGCCATGCGCCGCGCTCTGCGCCACGCGCCACAAATCTTCCTTACTGTAGAAGACGCGCGGATCGGTCATGTGGAAGACGGCGTATTGGCTGGCCTGGATGCTGAAGAAATCCTCGGGATAGCGAATGTGAGCCTTCAGGTCTGTGGGCATGGCGCGGAGCGGATGGAAGACGCCCGGAAAGAGCCGCGCATAGGCCTGGACGATAGGGTCCGTCGGGTCGCTGATGTAAAACTGCACGGTGCCGTCATAGGCATCGATCGTCACTTTCACGGCGTTGCGGATGTAGTTGAACCCCAGGTTGGGCGTGGGATTGGAATAAGGATATTGCGAAGAGGTGGTGTACGCGTCGAGTATCCAGTGGAGCGATCCGTCATCGGCAATCACCATGTAAGGATCACCGTCAAAAGTGAGGAACGGCGCCAGCCGGGTGGCGCGGTCAATGATCTGCCGGTAGATCATCATGCGGCTGGTGGGCTGGATGTCGCTGGAGAGCAGAATGTTGACTTCGCCAAAGTGCAGGGCGAAGAGCAGGCGGCGCCAGACGTTGTCCACCGGAATTCCGCCATCGCCTTGGTAGTTGGTGTAGACGTTTTGGTTGCCCGAAGGATAATCAAATTCCAGCGCGTTGGTCTTCACGAAGCAGTAGTCGTTGGGCAATTCACCGAAATAAATTCCCGGGCGCTTGATCTGAAGCGGAATGGTGGAGACGGGCGGAATGTTTTTGATGAAAAGCTGGGGAAGTCCGTCTGGTGTCGATTCATTTACAGGGCTCATGCAAACGCCGTAGCCGTGGGTGTACGTCAAATGCTCGTTGATCCAATTGCGCTGGGGCAGATTGGCCTCCGAAAGCTCGCGCGGAGAAAGCGAGACTTGGCGGTAGACGCCGTTGATCCAGTAGCGGTCGTTATCAACGTTGGCGAAGGTGTAATAGGTTCGAATTTCCTGAAGTTGGGCGAAGGTGGTGCGAAGCGGCTTGTGGTCCCACAGGCGGATGTTCCGCATAGTCGCGGTATTCTGGCCAATGGTATTCAGCGTGAGGTCCTGAATGTTCGAAAAAGTCCGTTCGGTGAAGCGGTCCAGCGCGTAGGCCTTGCGGGTGTATTCAATGGCTCGCGCGATGTAAGGCCGCTCCTTGTCGATTTCGTTGGGGGTCACGATGTACTGCTGGATGAGCGCCGGATAAAGACCCGCTCCGATGATCGCGACGACAATCAGCAGGCCCAGGGAAAGCGCCGGGGCGCGAAGCCGTCCGGACTGCGCGCCCAGGGCGAAGGCAATCGCCGTGATCACGCACAGAACCAGGATGATATACATCACCGGAAGCGTGGCGTGGACGTCGGTATAGCCCGCGCCATAGATCAGGCCGCGGGGTGAAAAAAGCAGGCCATACATGGCGAGGCGGGCGCGGTAGGCCATAAGGAGCATGAAGGCGGCGCCCACCAGCATCAGGTGGGCTCGGGCGGAGCGCGAAATAATGATGGTCTTGGGGGTCACTTGGACGCCGCCCTCCAGAAAATAATACACAGCCAGCAGCAACAGGCACATCAGGATGATCAAAAGCGCCAAGTGAAAAAGGAACCAGATGAAGGGCAGGCGGAACAGATAAAAGCTGATGTCGATTCCAAAGAGCGGGTCGGCTTTTCCGACGTGGACCGGATGCATGAAGAGCAAATAATCCAGCCAATGATCCGAAGCCCAGTCACCGGCGAAGTAAGCGATCACCAGGACGGCGAACCAGACCAGGCCCCGGAAGAGTGACGTGAACTTGTCGAGGCCCGGAAATTCAATAATCTCGCCGTGAATGCGATAGGCGGACTTGTGAGCAAACCGCCGCGCGATCAGCAGGTTTATGGCTACGAAGATGATAAAGGCAAAGCCGGCAAGGGTGCTGACGGCGATGCGTCCCTTCAGAACCGTGAGGTAGATAATTTCGTAACCAAGATGCTTGAACCAGAGCCAATCCACCAGCAGATCGATGCCGCCAGAGAAAAGCGGGGCGACGAACACGATCAACAGGAATAGACCGATGACGACCCGAATTAACCGTTCACTCTTCATTGAATTCTCCGCCCGTATCATTTCACAGAGGATACGGCGTGTCAAAATTTTGCAGAGCGCGGGCGGTGGAAGTTTGATCCTGGCGATGCACCTGAGATCAGCGCGCTGTTAGTGTAGTGTACAAGAAATAAGTGGACAATCGGCGGGCTGAGGTCAAGTGACGTCCGGCGCGAGAGGTTTTCTGCGACGGACCACAGAGTGGAAGCCGGATTACCGAAACGCTTAAGAGTGTGAAGCCGAGCCCCTAGTTGTCGCCAGGAACCGGCAACACTACATATTGGATAGTTAGCCCGCTTGGACCACAATCCCTAGCGCATACTGCTTCGCTAAAGATATTTGGAGTAGAAGCCCAAAAAGTCCTTGACTTGAAAAGGGTTGCAGCCTATATTGGGGCCGTCAGTGGTTATTAGTGGAAATAAGTAGGCAAATTTGGAGCAAGCGACACATTAGGCGTTCAGTTCAGGACGTAAAAACATGCTACGCGGCAGGCACACGGCCACCGTGGATATCAAGGGGCGGCTCAAGATACCGACCGAATTCAAGGCCCTCCTGGACGAAAAGTACGGACCGGACTTTTATATCACAAGTCTTGACGGGAAGCACGCTCGAGTCTATCCCTTCCCGGAGTGGCGAAAGATCGAGGACAAGTTGTTCGCGCTGCCGTCGATGAACGGCGCCAAGAAGAAGTTCCTGGACCGCGCGAACTACTGGGGGCAGATGGGGCGCTCGGACGGGCAGGGAAGGATCTTGATTCCGTCGCAGCTCCGTGAAAGCGCCGACCTTCGAGGGGAGGTGGCGGTGATCGGGTACCTGGAACGCCTGGACGTCTGGTCGATCACTCGCTTTGAAGAGTACCTCGCCCAGACCGAGTTAACGCAAGAGGACGCGAAGACACTCAGCGACCTTGGCATCTGAATGCACGTTCCGGTTCTAGTTAACGAAGTTCTGGAATTCCTGAGGGTGCGAGCGGCTGGCACCTACATCGATGCGACGGTGAACGGAGGCGGGCATGCTGAGGCTATCCTCCGCACTTCAAGAGAAGTGAGACTCCTCGGCATTGACCGGGATGCGGCGATGCTGGCCCAGGCCCGCCAGCGGCTGGCGCCTTTTAAGGACAGAGCCGTGCTGGTTCAAGGCAATTTTGCCGACATTGACCAGTTTCACTGTTCCAGCGGCTTGCCACTGGCCGATGGGCTGATAGCTGATCTGGGGCTGAGTTCGAACCAGCTTGAGGACGCCGGGCGCGGCTTCAGTTTTGACCGGGAAGGGGCGCTCGACATGCGGATGGATGCGAGCAGTCCCCGAACAGCAGCGGATTTGGTGAATCACCTGCCAGAACGCGAACTGGCAGATTTGATTTTTCAGTTAGGAGAGGAGCGCCACTCGCGCCGCATTGCGCGAGCCATTATGAAGGCCCGTCCGATTCACAAAACCACCCAACTGGCGCAGGTGGTGGCGCGAGCAATCCCCCTCCGGACGGGCCTCCACCCTACGCATCCTGCCACCCGCACTTTCATGGCGCTGCGCATGTCCGTGAATCAGGAAATGGAAAATCTGGATGCGTTTCTCAATCGATCGCTCGGCGTTCTGGCGCCGGGCGGCCGGATGGTAGTGGTCAGCTTTCACTCCCTTGAGGATCGCAAAGTCAAGCGGGCTTTTCAGCAATGGAGCCGCGAGCGCCGGGCCCATATGTTGACCAGGAAAATTTGCAGGCCCGGCGAAGCCGAAAGAGCCGCGAATCCCCGCTCCCGGAGCGCGAAGTTGAGAGCGATCGAAAAGACGAGGGAGCAGTGACGAGCGACGCGAAAGACCAACAGGCAGCTATTATTACTATGTTAAGTTGGGCGGGTTGCCATCGCAATTCAGATAATAAAATTGCGGCAGGGAGGGCAACCATACAACTTTAATCCGCCCGAAAATGGATGTTGTTTCAAGCCTTGAAACTGGCGGATTTCTCGACAGACTTAACATAGTAATACTAAG
>JBOGKI010000257.1:0-6943 GCA_050745605.1 Terriglobia bacterium
ATGGTCGCAGGGGAACACGCAGCAGGCGGAGCGGGCCTTCCTACAGGCGGTCGCCCTGAACCCGGCGGATAGCCGCGGCCATTTTCTGCTGGGATTGCTTTATGAAAACACGGGCCGCACGCAGGAGGCCCTGGAACAATACAAGATCGGCTTGCGAACCGATCCGTCCAATGCCAACGCTCTCGCTGCGGTCCGCCGGTTGTCTGCGAAAATCGCCCCGGCGCCATCATCAAGGGATGTCCGTCGTATCCGTCGTCGAATTTTCGGAACGGAACATCAGTAAGTCATGGCCATGAGTGAACCCCGCCCCCATCCCGACCGCTCGCGTGAGCAGGACGTCCGCCTGCCTGTTTCCGGCGTCGTCGAGTCCGACCGCGCGCGCTCTCTTTATCTGATCGTGTTGTTCCTGTTGGCTGTTATCCCTTACTTGAATACTCTGTTCAACGGTTTCGTCTACGACGACAACACCCAGGTGCTGAACAATCCCTACATTCTGAATTTCAGGCATCTGCGGGCGATTTTCACGACCACCGCCTGGTCCTATCAGGGCGGGGCGGTAAGCGTCACCAATTACTATCGCCCGCTGATGACGGTCGGCTACCTGTTTTGCCACGCGTTGTTCGGGATGCTGGCGTATGGCTATCATCTGATGAACGTCCTGCTCTATGCCGGCTCGACGTTGCTGGTGTTTGCGGTGACGGCGCGCATGTTCAAGCGGCGCGACGTGGCGTTCCTGGCCGCAGCCGTTTTCGCGCTGCACCCGGTGCACACGGAGACCGTGGCGTGGATTGCGGGAGTCACGGGCCTGGAACTGACCGTCTTCTACTTGCTGGCCTTCTGGTTCTTTCTGCGCCTGCCCCAGGCCGGCGGGCGGCGTTCCGACGGGGCCATGCTCGGCATGATGGTAAGCTTTCTCCTGGCTCTGCTTTCCAAGGAGCAGGCCATGACCTTTCCGGCGCTGGCCACGTTTTATGAGTACACCTGCCGTGAGGATCGCCATCAAACCTCCTGGTCCGGCAAGCTGGCCCGCTACGGACCCTTGTGGTTATTGGCCGTGGCGTATTGGTTGTTTCGGGTGAATGTGCTTGGGGGATTCGCTCCGGTCATCCAGCTTCCCAACTTCTCCTGGGCGGCTACCCTGTTTTCCGCCTTGGCGCTGGTCGCGCAATACGCCGGCAAGCTTTTCTGGCCCGTGCGCCTTTGCGCCTTCTACGTTTTCCATCCGAGCTCACGCCTAGCCGATCCGCGCGTCATCGCGGGCCTCGGCGTGCTGGGGGCCGGCCTCGTGCTGTTCTTCGCGTGCTGGAACCGCGCCCGCCCGATTTCTTTTGCGCTCGCGTGGTTCATCGCTACGCTCGCTCCCGTGCTGAACGCGCGGTGGATGTCCGCCAGCGTTTTTTCGGAGCGTTATCTCAATCTTCCTTCGATCGGTTTCTGCTGGCTCATCGCTTGGGTGGGAATTCAAGTGTGGGACGCTGTAGCGGCGGTGTCCCCACCGCCGGTCTTGAGGGTCAATCCTTTGGGCGCTGAGGACAGCGCCGCTACAGTCTTGAGGGTCAAGCCTTTCGGCGCTGAGGACAGCGCCGCTACAGTTTTGAGGGTCAAGCCTTTGGGCGCTGAGGTCAGCGCCGCTATCGCACCTCCATCGAAGTTGTCACGTAGATTCGCAAGGCGGTCTGCCGCGAGGCTGGTTCTGGCCGCAGTCGCCTGCCTCATCGCCATCGCCGCAGCCATGCGAATCGTGATTCGCAACCGTGACTGGCGAAACGATATAGCGCTCTACACCAAGACCCTGGCCCAATCGCCTGACGCGAATCAGATTCTTAACAATCTGGGCACGGTTTACTGGCAGAGGGGCCAGACTGAGGAGGCGCGGCGGTGCTGGGAGCGAGCTCTCGCGCTGCGTCCCTCCAAGGATATCTTCCTGAATAACCTGGGCCTTTATTACACGCGCAGGAGGCGCTACGCCGAAGCGGAGAGCTACTACCGGCGGGCGATGCTTGCCAAGCCGAATTACGCCGACGCGCACTTCAACTTGGGATCGCTTCTTCTGCAGGAAGGCAAGTGGCCGCAGGCGGAGCTTCAGCTTAGGGCGGCGATTGCGCTCTCTCCACTCAATTCGGACGCGCACAACGAGATGGCCAAGCTGGACCTGGCCACGGCCCGGCCGGACGCAGCGGAGGCGGAGTTCAAAAAGTCCCTGGCCGCCAAGCCTAATATCACCGCGCTCGAAGGGCTGGGCAAAATGGAAATGCAGGCCGGGCGTTTCTCGCGGGCCAAACGGGAATTCCAGCGTGCCCTGAAGCTGAATACGTATGACAGCCAGGCCCGGTTTGGCGTGGCCGCTCTCGATGCTTCCGCCGGGCATCTGCAGGAGGCCATCACTGAATACGAGGCGGGACTTCGATCCGATCCGAAGAATGCGCTCGCGCTGGCGGCGCTTGAAAAGCTAAAATTGAATTTAGACCATGATCGATCGTCCCCGCGCTGAACATGCAGAAGGTGTGAAAAAATCGACCACGCGCATCATCCTGAGCCTAGACCTCATGGGCCTTCGGCCCACTACCATGCATGAAAATGGCGTACTTTCAACGCCGCATCCGGCCATTTTCACGGCAGCGAAGGATCCACGCTCCTTATCTTCAATGCACCACGAGATGCTTCGCGCAGCCTGCCCTGAGCCCGCGGGGATTCTTCGCGGAGTTTACCCTGAGCGAAGCCGAAGGGCTCAGCATTGCAGATTCCCATTTTTTCACGCGTTCTCACGCCCGGCGATCCGGCGAGGCGCCATGCGGCGAGCCGCCGTTGGGGTTGCCGCCGGCGTTGCGCTTTGCCTGCTGGCGTATCTGGCGCAGGTCCCGCCCGTGGCAAGCGCCACCATTCGCCGTTCCGAAATTCCGCTTCACGAATACGTTCTGCGGTTCGAGAGGAGCTATCAGGGCGTGAAGACGTTGAAGGCGGACTTCTTGCAGAGCTATTTCGCCTGGGGCCGGACACGCGTCGAATCCGGAACGGTGTATCTGGCGCAAGGCGGCAGGATGAGGTGGGAGTATCAGAAACCGGAGCCCAAGCTGTTTCTTTCAACCGGCAAAGATCTGCTTCTCTATGTTCCAGGGGAAAAGCAGTTAACCGTAACGCCGCTCAAGGGCGCCGGGGATGCGCGAGTGCCGCTGGCCGTGCTGCTTTCACGGCTCAACTTGAACAAAGTGTTTTCCCGGATCGAGTTTGCCAACCAGGCGTTACACCCCGATCCGGGTGATCGGGTCCTGCGCGGCATTCCGCGATCGCGCTATCGGAGCGATTATTCCAGCGCGCTGATCGAGCTTACGCCCACTTTCGATATTCGCCGCCTGGTGGTTTTTTATCCCGATAACAGCACCATGCAGTTTGAATTCTCCGGCTTCCGCCGCAATTTGACCGTCAGCGGCTCACTGTTTGACTTTACCCCGCCGCCCGGGACAGAAGTGATTCATCAGTAGGGGCGGGTCTCGTGCCCGGCCGGAACCGAAATCATTCATCAGTAGGGGCGGGTCTTGTGCCCGCCCGACGTAGCGGCGGGCTTTAGCCCGGCAAGCGAAAGCCAACAACCACGTGCCCGGCCGGAACCGAAATCATTCATCAGTAGGGGCGGGTCTTGTGCCCGCCCGACGTAGCGGCAGGCTTTAGCCCGGCAAGCGAAAGCCAACAACCACGTGCCCGGCTGAAGCCGGCCTCTACCGACCCGTGCAACGGTGCGTCGCGTAGCGCGCCCGGGAAAGGGTTCTACTTCAACACAAACCGCTGGATGGCCTCTGCCACGCCGTGTTCGTCATTCGAAAGAGTTGTAAGCCAGCGGCCGTCGTTGAGGCCGGTGCTGCAGTTGGCCATCAGTACGGCGCAGCCTGCGAAATCCAGCATCTCGCGGTCATTGTGATTGTCGCCGATGGCCATCACTTCTTGCGGCGGAATGCCACGATGCGCCGCCCAGAAAGCGAGGGCGCTTCCCTTGGAACAACCGTGGTTCATCACGTCTAGCAGGGAAACATTGCGTGTCAGGTATTTCGTCCAGCTCAGATGAATCTCGCTCGCCAACGCCGAGTTGCGCAGCACGGCTTCTAGCGGCTGGATGGCGAGAGGTGGGCCGCCGAAAGTCACATGGAGGGGATCAGTGGTGATGGCTGCGACCAGGTCTGGAACCAGCTCCAGGCACTCCGGATTGTTTCGCAGATACCAAGTGAGCGGCCCGTCGTGCGAGGCGCCCACCTGCATCACCACCTGTCCGTGGCCGGTACGATCAAAGATGGCCAGAGCGTAAGGCCGGTAACTTGCGGCGAGTTCGACCACCCGCCGGGCCGTCTCTTCGGGCAGGAAATTCCGGTGGCGGACCGCGCCGCACGTGTCTCCGATTCGCGCTCCGTTGGAGGAGATGACGGTGACAGGGAAGGGAAGCTGCTCGATGAAAGGCCGGGCCGAATGAAATCGCCGGCCGGTCACCACCGCCACTTCCACGCCGGTTTGGTGCGCAGCGGTGAGAGCTTGGCGATTCTCCCCGGAGATTTCGTTGCGGCTGTCGAGCAGCGTTCCGTCCAGGTCGATGGCAATCAGGCGGATTGGCATGTCTCTTTCCAGTGTAACAGAAGAACACACGCCACTTTTCAATTGACAGGCCCGCGCCCCCGGATATATAATCAATTGGTAAACACCCCCTCGCTTTGCGTCCCCCTCGCGCCGCGGTGGTGCTTTTTCATGGCTGTAGCGGCGGTCTATGACCGCCGAATCTTATCAATCAATATCTTTCGGCGCTCATAAACCGCCGCTGCAACGAACTGATCGCTACAGAAAAGGCCAGGTAGACCTTGGGCATGTCAAAATCTGTCACTTAGCGCCTTCGGTCCAGGAAACCTCATGAAAATCACGCACCGTCAGGCGGAGGCAGAACTCATCATGCTAAGCTGTTTGTTTTCAGCATGGGCTGCGAAAGAGCTCTGGGCTACCCGCCGCGTGAAAATCACGAAGTAAAAAAGGATTGTTTAAGCAAACCCATAAGTTGTTGATAATAAAGTTAAATTGTCGTAAAAATGAATCCAAACCCAAAAAGCAAACCCACGGAGAGGCTAACAAGGCTTTTATTATCAGCAATTTCT
Source organism: Terriglobia bacterium (assembly GCA_050745605.1). Classification (GTDB taxonomy): domain Bacteria; phylum Acidobacteriota; class Terriglobia; order UBA7540; family UBA7540; genus CALCEB01. Next base: position 5,124 of record JBOGKI010000257.1, read on the forward strand.
GGTTATTTTGCCGAAGAAGTTACGCAAGTTATTAAATAAAAATGGCTTATGCCATAATTTGGCTTTGCTCCCGGCATGTCAAGCGCTTTCTTGCCTGCAAAACTTCGCTCGCCGGAAATGGCGCACGTCTGGCCACCGACCAACGACGAGGGAGAAAGTAACAAGCCAGCGAGACGCCGGGCTACGGAAAGGACAACATCGACAATTTTTGTCGATGTTCGGCGGTTAGCGCCCAGAGAAGCTTCCCCTTGTGTTTCTTGGCGCCTTCGCGTCTTTGCGAGAAGCTGTTAACTTCAGAGCTTCCGCGGGTAGGATGTGCAGACTCGTGACCAACCACACCCAGTGTACCGCCGGCCCGGGTGATGATGCGGGCCGCCACAAGGTCAGCCGCCACCATCCTCGTCGAGCTAGTGCAGCCCAGAATCAGCCGCAGCTTCGCGTCGATCTCTGCTAAACTTTCTGGCTTATGTCCACGCTCACTCATCTTGAATGTTCGCGTTGTGGCCGGAGCTACGAGGCGGGCAAGGTTCACAACCTCTGCGAATGCGGTTCACCGTTGTTTGCCCGGTATGATCTTCAGCAGGCGGCGCGATCTATGACCCTGGAGGCTCTGCGCGGGCGCCCGGCAAACCTCTGGCGGTACCGCGAGGTGATGCCCGTCCGTGACGAGCGCAACATCGTCAGCCTGGGCGAGGGCTACACTCCATTACTCCACGCGCGGCGGCTGGGTGAAAAAATGGCCGTGCCGAACCTCTACCTGAAGGATGAGGGCGTCAATCCCACCGGCTCCTTCAAGGCGCGCGGCATGACCGCAGCGATCAGCACGGCGAAAGAGCTTGGCATCCGCAAAGTGGCCGTGCCCTCCGCCGGAAATGCCGGCGGCGCGATGGCTGCCTATGCGGCGCGGGCGGGGATGGAGGCCCGAATTTATGTCCCGCAGGGTACGCCGCTGATGAATCGTCTGGAGTGCCCGATCTTGGGCGCCAAAGTGACTTTGGTGGAGGGCAGCATCAAAGATTGCGGGCGCGTCATGCGCGAAGAGCTGGACATGCATGAATGGTTTGACGTCTCGACGCTGAAGGAGCCCTATCGGGTGGAAGGCAAAAAGACCATGGCCTATGAGGTCTTCGAGCAGCTTGGCGGGGTTATTCCTGATGCCATGATTTATCCCACCGGCGGCGGCACCGGACTGGTAGGCATGTGGAAGGCCTTCGAGGAGATGGAGCAACTGGGATGGATCGGCCATCGCCGCCCGCGCATGTTTGCGGTGCAGGCGTCCGGCTGCGCACCGATGGTCCGCGCCTTCAATCAGGAAACCGAACGGGCGGAGGAATGGCAAAATCCCGCGACCGTCGCCTCCGGCCTGCGCGTGCCCTCCGCGGTGGGAGATTTCCTCATCTTGCGCGCCTTGCGGGAGAGCCGCGGCGCCGCCGTCGCCGTCCCGGACGACGCCTTGCTGGCCTCAACGCGCAAGCTGGCCGAGACCGAAGGAGTGCTGACGGCGCCGGAGGGCGGCGCCACGCTAGCCGCGCTCGACCGTTTGCTGGCGGATGGCTTGCTTGCCGGCACGGAGTCCGTCGTCCTTTTCCTCACCGGCAGCGCCTACAAGTATCTCGAAGTGATGGAGACGCTGGCTGGGAATTGACTCACGATTTGCGGGTAGACAGGGCGCGTTTCCGTCTCCGAAGCGAACTACGCAAATCCGAATTTCTGACTAGGCGGAGGGAAGGGCGGGGTTTCAACCCCGCCGTAGAATTCCGGTCCGGCTTGCGGGCTTTAGAGTCTGTGTGATAACTGCTTCTGTAGCGGCGGTCTATGAC
>JBOGKI010000258.1:0-6918 GCA_050745605.1 Terriglobia bacterium
CTTGCGGAAGCAGTCTGAGGACGCACGAATCCCTTTGCCCACGATGAGATGGACTTGAATTTGCTGGCGGCCTATGGCATACAATGGGGCATGAGGAGAACCAGCCTCAAGCGCTTGATTGCGTCCGGGCCGTGGGCCTGGAACGACTATACGAGCGCAGGCGGGTTCACACTCGGGGGCGAAAGATCGTGAATACGATCCGCGTGATCACGGTTGACCGTGAGTTCGGAAGCGGTGGAGCCGTCATCGCAACAAAACTGGCGGAGCATCTGGGCTGGAAGTTATGGGATGAGTTGCTGACGGAAGAGCTGGCGCGGCGCCTGGACTGCAGCAAATTTCTGGTGGCGAAGCGCGAAGAACGTCCCGATCCGCTCTACTACCGCCTCCTCAAGTCATATATGCGCGGCAGCTTCGAGGGCAGTCACAATCCACCGCGCATGAGGATGGTGGATAGCGACTGCATCATGGCCACGTCGGAAGGATTGGTGAAGGAAATTGCCGACCAGGGCAATTGCGTGCTGGTGGGTCGCGGCTCAGCTTATTTCCTGTATGGCCGCGCGGATGCCTTCCACGTCTTCATCTATGCGCCTTTGCGGGAAAAGGTTCGCCGCCTGATCGATACTGGAGAGACTGAAAATCAGGCCCGCCACCTGGCGGAGACAGTGGACCACGAGCGCGCGGCCTTCATTAAGAAGTACTTCAACAAGGATTGGCCGAACCCGCATCTCTATCACCTCATGGTCAATTCCAAAATCGGCGATGAAGCCGTGACCGAGACGATTCTAGCTGGTGTTGCGACCCTGGAAAAGAATCTGGTCCATGCCTGAAAGCTGCCCGCACCCGTCCGCCCGTGCTCTCCCACATCTTTCATTTTTGGCGGCAGTGAGACCACTGCGAAATTTTGATCCGGCTCACACGTATGCTCCAGCAAAGGAGCATTGTGAGGGCCACCCGGATCTCCCGATTCGCCCTGCCGCTGTTGTTGATGACGTTTTGCGCCGCCCCCATTTATGCCGGGGCACCGTTGCAGGCCTCACCTCAGGATTTGGCCTATCAGCAAGCTCTCCAGAATCTGAATCAGGGGGCGAGCGCGCTGGACCTGACGCTCCTGACTCGCGCCCGCGAGACCTTTCAGAAGCTCGCTGCCGAACATTCCTCCGATGCCCATGATGTCTATCAGCTAGCGCGAGTCGACTACTACATGGGGAGCTATTACGAAATGATTGCCAAGAACAAGAAGACTTTCGAGCAAGCCATTGACGACGCCCTTCGCAATGCGGAGCGGGCCGTGCAGTTGGAACCGGACGATTCCAATGCCCACGCGCTCCTGGGGGATCTATACGGCCGCAAGATCGGCTTGGGCGGTATCTTTGCGGGGATGAAGTATGGTCCGAAAGGTACGGAACAGATGAACCAGGCGGTGAAGCTCGATCCGCGCAATCCCTACGCCTACGCCTGCCTGGGCCGAAGATACCTATTCGCGCCTCGCGCATTCGGAGGAAACATTCAGAAGGCCATTGAGAGCTTTAAGAAGGCGACTGAGCTCGATCCCACGTATGATGAGGGATTTGTATGGCTCGGGATCGCCTACAAGACGAAAGGCGGCGCGAGTTCGGCGCGTCAGGATTTTAATCAGGCGCTGAAAATAGACCCGCAAAACGCACAAGCGCGCATCGAGCTTAAGGGACTGGGCGGTCGCAAGTAACTTCGTCAGACGCTGGGCGGCGACCCGGCGACCGCCTGGAACTTGCCCTCAGACCATGGGAGAAGAGCCTTGGATAACGTTCTGACGCGGGCTGGAGGGGCTTCAGTGGTGATGCGCCCTGGTTTCGAATACGAATGGCGTTCCCGACCTGGCGGCGTCAGCCGCCGCCAGGTCGGGTCGCTTTAGGGGACTGGTGGCTTTTTTGTCCTGCCTTGCAGGAGGGGGAGACGGAGATTCCAATGAAAAAAATGTGGGTGATATTGCTGTTGCTCGCCGCCTTCACGATTCAAACTTCCACCGCGTTCGCACAGAAGAAGGAACCATCCAACGGTATCATGCTGGCGGGTACGACGGAGGGCAATGTGGGCTGCGCCATTCTGGAGAAACACATGCCCGTGAAGGGAAAGCTTCTTTTCGCTGGTATCATCTACGCTCGCACCGAATACAAGGTGATCCAAACCTTCAACGCAAAACTACCGAAACAAAAGTATACGGGCTCCGGCGAAGTCAAGAAGCTCAATCAATTTGCCACCCAAAACAAGATCAAGCTGGTTGTCATCCCCTCCAAATACACACCTGACCAACTGCAACAGGCCACAGCGGACTGCAAACAATGAGTGGGCTGCAACTCGCTTCAGGCTTGTCCTTGCGGTCGTCGAAAGCGTATCGGAGGATCGGGGAAAGCAAACGGCCGATCCTTTCTTCTCGCTGAAAGCAGATGAGCCATCGTCCCAGTCCCTCGCCCACATTCAGTCCCGGCGCCGTGCTATGATTTTCTCCACCAGGGTTCAAAAAAAGCACGGCGCGAAGGAGGTCACTTTATGGCTCGCACGGTCCGCTGCGGAATCATTCAGACTTCTTGTGAAGAATCGCCGGAAAAGAAGCGGCTCAACGCCATCAAGAAGGCGATGGTTCAAAAGCATCTTCGACTGATCGAGCAGGCCGCCCGCCAGGGAGTTCAGGTGCTTTGCTTGCAGGAACTTTTTTATGGGCCTTACTTTTGCGCCGAGCAGAACGCGCGATGGTATGAGCTGGCGGAGCGCATCCCGGACGGCCCGACCATCCAACTGATGGCAAAGATCGCCAGGAAACATCGCATGGTGATGGTTCTCCCCATTTACGAAGAGGAGATGCCCGGCGTCTATTACAACACCGCGGCCGTGATTGATGCGGATGGGAAATACCTCGGCAAATACCGCAAGCACCACATCCCGCACTGCCACCCGGGTTTTTGGGAGAAGTTTTACTTCACTCCCGGCAACCAGGGTTATCCGGTATTTGAAACCCGCTATGCCAAGATCGGCGTCTACATTTGCTATGACCGCCACTTCCCGGAAGGGGCGAGAATCCTCGGTCTGAGCGGCGCAGAAATCGTGTTTAATCCCTCGGCAACGGTGGCGGGACTTTCCGAGTATCTGTGGGAGTTGGAGCAGCCCGCGCACGCCGTGGCCAACGGTTATTACGTCGCCGCCATCAACCGCGTCAGCCATGAGAAGCCCTGGGACATCGGCGAGTTTTATGGGAAGAGCTATTTCTGCAATCCGCGCGGCAAGATCATCGCGCAGGCCAGCCGCGACAAGGATGAACTGCTGGTGGCGGACCTCGACCTGGACATGATTCGTGAAGTTCGTTCCACCTGGCAATTCTTCCGCGATCGCCGTCCCGAAACGTATAAGCCATTGGCCTCGCTGTAGCGGCGGTCTCTGACCGCCGACTTGGACGGCTCTGACCCAGCGCCGCTACCGAACATCCAAGGAGATCCGCGCTCTGAGCGACTCTCATCCCTCCAACATCCAACCACCCGTGATCGACCCCGGGGAAGCCGGCCGCACCTGGCTCTGGAACAAAGACCTCGCCGCGATTCCCTTCCCGCAGCGCACCTGGGGCACGTACCACTATGCGGCGCTCTGGATCGCCATGAGCGTCAATATCCCCACTTACATGCTGGCCAGCGGCATGATCGCCGGAGGCATGGACTGGAAACAGGCGATCTTCACGGTGTTTCTCGGCAACGTCCTGGTGCTCATCCCCATGTTGCTCATTGCCCATGCCGGAGCGAAGTACGGTATTCCGTTCCCGGTGCTCGCCCGTTCGTCGTTTGGCGTTTTGGGATCGAACGTCGCGGCGGTGCTGCGCGCGCTGGTGGCCTGTGGCTGGTTCGGCATTCAGACCTGGATTGGAGGCGAAGCAATCAATGCCACTGTGACGGCGCTCGTCCCCAGTTGGAAGCACTTTCACTTAGCGGCGCCGGTGTGCTTCGCCTTCTTCTGGTTGCTGAACGTGCTGGTGATTGTCAGAGGCATCCGCACCATCCGCTTCCTGCAGAGCGTCAGCGCGCCGTTCCTGCTGCTTATCGGTGCAGCGTTGCTGCTCTGGGCGCGGCAGAAGGCGGGCGGCTTCGGACCGATGCTTTCCACCCCGTCGAGGTTTCGCAGCTTCCCTGAATTTTTCCGCTTCTTCATCCCGTCGCTCACCGGCGTCGTGGGATTCTGGGCCACGGTGGCGCTGAATATTCCGGACTTCACGCGCTACGCGCGAAGTCAGCGGTCTCAAATTCTGGGCCAGGCACTGGGCTTGCCCACTACCATGACCTTCTATTCTTTTATTGGCGTCGCCGTCACCTCCGCCACGGTCATCATCTTCGGGAAGGCGGTGTGGGATCCGGTCGTGGTTTTGAGCCACCTGGGCAATCCCGTCGCCGTGGTGGTGGCGATGATCGCGTTGGTCCTGGCGACGCTCAACGTGAACGTAGCGGCCAACGTGGTGTCGCCCGCCAACGATTTCTCCAATCTCTATCCTCGCCGCATCAGCTTCCTGGCCGGAGGCCTCATCACTTGTTTTGTGGGCCTGGTGATGCAGCCGTGGAGACTGCTCGCGAGCTACGGCAGCTACATTTTCGGTTGGCTCGTCGGTTATTCGGGATTTCTCGGACCGATCGCCGGCGTTCTGATCGCGGACTACTACGTCGTCCGCAAAAGGACCATTTGCGTGGAAGACCTTTACCGCCGCGGAGGTGCTTACGAGTTTGTGCGTGGCTTTAATCTGCGCGCCATTGCGGCGCTGTGCTGCGGAATTGCCGTGGCGTTGATCGGGCTGGTGGTGCGGCCTCTCCACGTGCTCTACAATTATGGTTGGTTTGTGGGGTTTGCAATATCGTTTCTGATTCACGTCGCGCTGTCTCTAAGGCCGGGACGTCTGGGACACGGAACAGGGTGATATAATTGGGAAGAAATAGGGACTTACGAAAACAAATTGCCGGGCTTGAACGGTCCGTGCCTAAGCATGAAGCGAAGATTCGTGATGAACTTCTGAGCAAAGTGCCGGGTGAGGAAAAGATTGAGGCGTGGAGACGCGAAGTCCGGGTGTGGCAAGAGAGGATATCGCGACTAACACGACGCATGAGGAGAGAATGGTGAGCAAATGACAACGAAAATTGCGCCTAAGTTGTCGACTGTAGAGGCCAAGCTTGATGAAGTTGAGGAACACGCGCGGAACATTATTGAACTTCGCCGCAGGTTAAAGCGTCTCAAACGCGGCGGCCCGGGCTATCACGACCTCCTCCCGGAGCTTTCGGTCGAGCTCGAAATCCTCAGCCCAAAACTCAAGCACGCCTTGCAATTCCTAGACGAATACGAGGAATCGCTTTCCGACGAAGAATGAAATGCATTCGCGCGGTTATTCAGTGATTCCGTCCCAGACCCGACTCCTTAGCCCTTTCACTCACTTCCCCAGAGCGACGGAGTGTACGCGGCGCCTTCCCCGCGCCGCTCGCGGCGCACACGATCGTTCCAAGTCATAGGCGGCTTGCCATTCGGAGCTTCCTGCATGGTAATGCAATCCTCGACCGGGCAGACCAGCGCGCAGAGATTGCATCCCACGCATTCTTCCTCAATGATGCGCGGCACGCGCGCCTTGCCGTTGGCGGCAGGATATTCCTCAATGCACTGATGCGCGCCGTCGTTGCAGGCGACATAGCAGAGATGGCAGCCGATGCAACGCTCGGAGTCGATGGCCGCAATGATCTTATAATTCAGGTCCAGCTCGCCCCACTCGCAGACGCCCGGCACGGCGCGGCCGCAAAGCTCGCTCAGGCTCGCGAAACCCTTGGATTCCAGATAGGCGTCAAGTCCATCGATCAAGTCCTCCACAATGCGGAACCCGTAGTGCATCGCCGCCGTGCAGACCTGTAGGGAACCTGCACCGAGCGCCACAAATTCCGCGGCGTCCTGCCAGGTGGCGATGCCGCCGATGCCGCTGATCGGAATCTTCACCTTCTTTGCGCAGGCGGAAACCATGTGCAAGGCAATCGGCTTGACAGCCGGACCGCAATAACCGCCGTGGCTCGATTTGCCGCCCACGGTGGGGCGCGGCGCCAATGTTTCCAGGTCCACGCCCATCACGCTGTTTAGGGTGTTGATGAGCGAAATGGCATCGGCGCCTCCCCGCTCCGCCGCGCGAGCGAGGTAAGTGACGTCGGTGACGTTGGGCGTGAGCTTGACGATCACTGGGGTGCGCGCTGCTTCTTTCACCCATTCGGTGATCATTGTGGTGTACTCGGGCACCTGGCCCACCGCCGCGCCCATGCCCCGCTCGCTCATCCCATGCGGGCAGCCGAAGTTCAGTTCCAGTCCGTCACAACCTGTATCCTCGGCGCGCTTCACGATTTCCTGCCAGGCGTCGCGGCGCGACTCCACCATCAGCGAAACAATCACGGCGTGATTGGGAAAGCGCTTCTTCACTTCCGCGATTTCGCGCAGATTGTCCGCCACGGGACGGTCGCTGATGAGTTCAATATTATTGAATCCCATTAATTTTTGCGGACCATAATCGATTCCACCGTAGCGCGACGCGGTGTTGACGATGGGCTCGCCCACCGTCTTCCACACCGCGCCTCCCCATCCGGCCTCGAAAGCGCGAATCACCTGTCCTGCGGTGTTGGTGGGCGGGCCGGAAGCCAGCCAGAAGGGATTCGGAGCCTTGATACCGGCAAAATTCGTAGTGAGATTTGCCATAGTCATCAACCTCTCGATTTTCGCCAAGGCCGCGGGCGGGCCTTGTACCCGCGTGACGTAGAGGCAGGCTTTAGCGTCGGTGTGATAACTTCGATTTCCGTGCTGTAGCGGCGGTCTATGACCGCCGAAGTTCTTGAGAAATCAAGGCCGACGGTCATAGACCGCCGCTACAGAAGCAGTTATCACACAGACTCTTTGGCC
>JBOGKI010000259.1:0-6915 GCA_050745605.1 Terriglobia bacterium
CAGCGATGCTGGGCACGGCCTCCGCGGTTGGCAGCGGTTCTTCAACGGGAGACGGCTCAGGAACGGCCGCTATCACGTCGGGAGCGGGCGGGAACTCCTCAACCGGAGGTGGCGCAGGGGCGCGAGAAACAATTTCGTGGGCAACCAAGACCTCCTCGACAAGGGTGGGCTCGGACGGTACCGGCTCCGCAACTTGCGCCGGTTCCTCAGCGGATATCGCTTCCATGGAACTCCACTCGAAGTCGAGGGGATGGGCCGGTTCCTCAGCAACAACTATTTCTGCGGCGTCCGGCTGACTCTCCTCGAACCTCCCGGATATCCAATTGCCCGGTTCCTGAGCGAACTCAGGTTCAGCTTCACCCACAGGCTCCCCAGGGACCGGTGTGATGGCAAACGCTGGGCCTTCAACAATCGGAACTTCTGGAGTGAGCTGCGGCTCTTCGGTCAAATCCTGAGCTGCGTCTTGAGCTGGTAGAACAGCCGCGAGGTCTTCTTCGCTGGCAGCAGCGGGACTGGCTCCGGCCCCCGGCTCTACCGTCTCCTCTGGGGTGAGCGGAATCGATTGAGTGGCCTCGTCAACGCGCTTCTGCAAGTCCGCCAGGCCGGGATGAGTGGGAAATTTCTCTGCCAGAGCTCCGGCAGCTTGCCGGGCCTCAACAAAGAATCCGTACTCGAGATAGAAGTCGATTTCCGCCCGCTCTTCCGCAAAAACATCCGGCGCTGCAATTATTTCTTCCTCGACTTGGCCGGCCGTAATGCTCGCCAGCGCTTCCACTTCTTCAGTCAAGTCAATTTGAGAGACGGAAGTTCGGCTCGATGCCGAAGATGATACGGGAATCGAGGACACGATTTGCGGACCAGGCGGCGCGGATCTTATTTGGGGAGTGATACCCATGACCGCTGGCTGGCCTTCAAGGTCGAATCGTTCCTCCGTGGGTCCGGCTGGGGAATCAAGATGAGGCGGGACGCCACCCGGTTGAGAGGACGACGTGGATTGGGAAGGAAGTTCCGCGGCGGCAGAAGCCTGTACTTCACGCCTTAGTTCTTCGAACTCTGCCGCTGCCTCGAGGTCTCCGCGTTTCCGCAGCAAGGCGGCAATCGCCTCAGCGGCCTGGGCAGCACGCCCGGGTCTGTCCTGCTTTGAAACCTCGAAAGTTTGCCTCAAAAGCTTGAAGTTTTCAGGTTCGGATTGGAGGGCGCGATCCAGCTCATCCAGCGCCTTATCAATCAGGCCATAGCGCGCGAAGATCGAAGCATTTTCGAGCGCCTCCTCGACGTGTGGATTCTCAGGTTCCTCCTCGGGCTTCGTCATCTCAGGCTGCGGAGCCTCCGTGCTGGTTGCTTCCTGTGGCTCCATGCCGGTTTGAAGAATCCCATTCAATCGGGCTTGCCAGAGGTTGTTTTCAGGATCACGGGACAGAAGTTGGCGGTAAAGATTCTCCGCCTGGTCCTTGCGGCTGGCACGGACGTAGGCGTTGCTGAGGAGCTCCACCGCCTTCAACAGGTCTTCTCCTCCCGGTATTCGCTCCGCAATTTGGACTAACAATTCCAGAGTGGGCAGGTGGTCCGGGTACTTTTCCGAAATCAGGCGCAGCGGATGGCGAATCGTTTCCACCAAGTTGCGTTCAAAAGCCTCCGCGGCGATTTCACGAAGGGGTTTCAGGGCCGCGTCCGGGCCGCTCGCGCTCAAACAAGCCTGGACATAGTGCATCAGGATTCCAACGCTGTCATTTCCCTCCCGAAACGCGCGGGTCACAACCCGGGTGGCATCGTCGAATTTTCCTTCGAGCAGGTGAACGTCCAGCAGCAGGCGTACGGCTTCAGGATTGGATTTGAGCGCGGAACTTGATTGAAGAATATCTTTGGCGCGGTCCGCCTGGTGAGAATCGAGCGCCAGCCTGACGCTTAGCAGAGTCGCCTGCACATTCGACGGGTCAAGCTGGCGCGCTCTTTGCAGAGGTTGGTCAACTGCCGCGAGTTCGCCTCGCTTGTAGGCAATTTCCGCAATCTCCGCGTAGATCAGCGCAGCGGGTCCATTCTGGCCAACCGCCACGCAGGATTCACCCAATCGAACTCGGTAAGCAAGATTCTCCGGCTCCTGCTTCACCAACTTGCGGAGGATATCCAACGCCTTGTGAGTCAGCGCCTGCTTCTCGCAGAGAGCCACGGCCTGCAGGTAATGCTCGCGCGCCTCACGTCCCAGGCCGAGAGTTGAATAGTGCTCCGCCAGCTTGAGCAGAGGTTCCACATCACTGGGAGCGAGCTTGGAAATCTTCTTGCGGATGGCGACGGCCTTCAGCAAAAACCCCTCCTGGGTGTAGGCGTCCGCCAGTTTTTGAAACTGCTTGATAGCCTCTGCAGTGTTGCCGTCCCTGATGCAGAGATCACCAATCGTGTTCAGAAGGCTGAGGTCAGAAGGATCGTGGTCGGAAATCGCCAGATAGTGCTTGATAGCCTGGGAGATCTTCCTTTGGCTAACAAGCCGGGTTGCCTCTTCCAAGGCTCTCGCCTTATTGAACGCCGTGGGTGGGCTCATAGGATCCGGGGCAAACTGCAGCCTATCCGTCGCTAGTTTTCGCAACCGGGTCCGGTTGCAGCAGCCAAGCCGCCTCAGCAGATAGACACATCCAGAGGCATTTTTTATATACTGAGTCTACCAGATGTCGCCAATCAGGAGGTGATGAAAGCGTGCCATTCAAAATTACCCAAGCCGATGCCTTCACTCGTCGCCCCTACCGTGGAAATCCCGCCGCCGTTTGCGTCCTTGCCACGCCGCAAACGGATCGATGGAAGCAGGACGTTGCGCGCGAGATGAATCTTTCGGAGACGGCGTACCTCGAGCGCGTGGAAGACGGTTTTCGCCTGCGCTGGTTCACGCCAGCGACGGAGGTAGATCTTTGCGGCCATGCCACGCTGGCATCCGCCCACGTGCTCTGGGAGGAAGGCCATCTGAGCGCCAACTCCGCGGCCCGGTTCTACACGCGGAGTGGCTTGCTGACGGCTTCGCGCGTCAATGGATGGATTGCGATGGACTTTCCTGCTCTCGCCGAGAGTCCCGCCGAACCGCCCCCTGGCCTCATCGAATCTTTGGGGGTTGAGCCGATATACGTGGGGCGAAGCCGGTTCGACTACTTGCTTGAGGTCGCGTCCGAATCGATTGTCCGTGAAGCCCGGCCCGATTTCAATCGCCTTATGCACGTCGAGGCTCGCGGCGTGATCCTCACCAGCAGGTCTGGCGGCGAATACGATTTTGTTTCCAGGTTTTTTGCGCCTCGCGCCGGCGTTTGGGAGGACCCGGTCACGGGTTCGGCCCATTGCTGCCTCGGCCCCTATTGGAAGAAACGCCTGGAGAAGGACGAATTCAAAGCTTTTCAAGCATCATCCCGAGGTGGCGAGCTTAAGATCAGAGTTCAAGGCGAAAGGGTTTTGTTGAGCGGCCAGGCGGTCACCGTCCTCCGTGGCGAGCTGACTGCAGACGAGGAGACCGGCGTGGTGATTGAGCCGATCCTAACGCCCAGCGAGACGGCACTCTCAAAGGAGTTGTTTCTGGAGTATGCCCAATCGCTCAATTTCATTCTGTGCTTCCAGGGGTTTGAGCGTGAACTGGCAGGACTGCCGGGCGAATATGCGCCTCCCTCAGGAATTCTGTTACTCGCCCGCGTGCAGGGAAAGGTTGCCGGTTGTGTGGCGATGAGGAAGCTTGCAGACGGAATCGGCGAAATGAAGCGGCTCTATGTCCGCCCGGAATTCCGCCGCAACAGAATCGGCAAGGAGTTGGTTGAAGCCGTGTTCAATGAGGCGCGGCGCAGGGCCTATCAAGTGATGCGGCTCGATACGGTCCCCATCATGCATGAAGCCATCGTGCTCTACCGTTCGTTGGGATTCCAGGAAATCCCGCCCTATCGTCAGAACCCTGTGCCCGGAGCTTTGTTTATGGAAATCGCGCTTTAGCCGGATGCCGCGCATCGCGCGGGGTGTTGACGCAGGGGCGCTGCTTGCTGTGCCCCGTGACAGAATCTGAAGGTGCTGACAGGGCGCAGCAAGCAGCGCCCCCACAACCATCAATTTTCGGCTGGCGCAGAGGCAGGTTTCTTAACCGCGGGCAAGCGAGGTGGAAGAATTCAGCCGCTCGATCACTCCGCCGAGTTCGCCGATCGAGGTGATGCGAGGGCATTCGGCGTCCGGATAGGCGCCCACCCAGTCGATCAGGACGCCTGCCAGGCCCGCGCCGCGTGCTCCCCCGACGTCCGTCGAATAGGTATCGCCCACAAAAACTGACTCGGCCGCAATCATGCCACTCTTTTCCAGAGCCATTTGGAAGATTCGCGGGTGCGGCTTCTCCACGCCGACAATTGCGGAGTCGAAAACGAAGCCGAGATATTTCGTCAGGCCGACAAGGTTCAATAATTCTTTCATCCGTCCTATCGAGTTGGAAATGACGGCGAGGTAATAGCCTTCGTCCCCGAGCCGCCCCAGAATCTCCTCCGTGCCGGGAAACACGCGCGTCCATACTTCGATGTCTTTGTAATGCCCACCGAGGTGTTCGGCCACTCGTACGCGGTCTTCGGGTGGCACCTTCAACCGCTCGACCAGCCGGGTGAGATAATCAATCCAGTAGAAGCTATCGACTCCTGCCGGGAGGTCTCCGGAGCGAAGCTTGGGCCAGAGCCACTCATCCAATGCTCGCTTGCCCAGCCGCTCGGATTCATAAAAGTCCTCCGGCTCGGCGGGATAGCCGAGTGAGCGAACCGCCTCCACCAGCACGTCGATTCGGGGGAACACCAAAGTGTTGCCGGCATCGAGAAATATGGCGCGAACTTTTGAATTCATGCCTCGACCTTTGAATTTTCTTTAGCCACGGTTCCGGCAGCGATCTCCAGTTCCTTCGCCAGTATGTTTTTCTCCTCGCCGGGCAGAAATGAGAATTGAATCGCATTGCGGCAGAATTGAACCACTTCCTCCTGGTTCAGTGAAAAATGGTGAGCGGCGAGGAGCATTTCTCTTTGCAGGCTGGCGCCAAAAAGACCCGGATCATCCGAATTCAGAGTTAACAGGACCCCCGCCTCAAGCAGTCTTCGCAACGGATAATCGCTAAATTTCTGAAGGACTCCTGTGGAAACGTTGCTCGAGATGCAGACCTCAAGGGGGATTTGCCGCTCCGCCAGCAACTCCATGACTTTCGGATCACCCGCCGAGGACAACCCATGACCAATTCGCTCGGCGCCAAGCAGGTTGACCGCCTGGACCACGTTTTCCGGCCCGCCGGTCTCCCCGGCGTGAGCCGTTAATCGCAGGCCGGATTCACGCGCTTGGCGATAAACGCCGACGAAGAGATCGGCTGGACCCTGCAATTCATCGCCCCCGATTCCAAAGGCCACCACGCCCCGGCTTTGAAAGCACCGGGCCCATTCGAAGACTTCTCGCGCCGGCTCCGCGCCAAATTGCCTTACTGCATCAAAGGTCCACTGGACACGGATGCCCCACCGTGTTCCAGCCTCTTGCGCGGCCCGTTCAACCGCTTCAAAGACTAGTTCCAGTTGTTGTTTTCTCCAAAGCACGACCCCGGCAGAAAGCGTGACCTCGGCGTAACGAATCCCTTCGGAAGCAAGCTCCTCGAAAAGCCGCGCGGCGGCGAGACCGTAGTCTTGGGGCTTTTGGAGCAGCATGGCGGCGAATTTGAAGGCATCGATGAATCCCTGGAAATTTCCATAACGATAGGCAGTTTGCTCGCGTTCCTTGATCCAGGTCTCAATATCCACCGCCGGCCACCCGTTCCTGGCGGCAAGTTCGCGCAGTGTGGCGGGCCGCAGGCTTCCCTCCAGGTGCACATGAAGCTCAACCTTGGGAAGACGGCGGATGAATGGATTGAGTTCCGGAGCCAGTCCACACACCTCAGGATCGATTGGATTCCAGACCATGGAAGAGGAGCCACCCTGCGGGGATATTCTAGCGGGCCGGCAACGTGGGCCGCCCTGCATTTAGCCAGGCAGTATACCAATAAGAGCCGATGTCGTGCGCGGCGCCGCTCAGTTCGCGCATCACAATGGAACCGACCGCCGTGTAAAAGCGGTCCAAATAGTCTTCGTTGTAGGCCGGAAGCGTTCCGCGAGCCTTCAGGTCACCCAGCAGGATGCGGTCCACCCAGGAGTTCGATTCCAAGACAATCCCGAAGGCGTATTCTGTAGGATCGGCGATCTTACTGGCGTCTTGCGACCGGAAAACCAAGAAATTGGAGTAGCGCTCAATCAAAGTTGTGCCGAAGCGGTCTGCCAGCCCCGCCTGACCGGTGAGTTGGCCATCAAAATTCTCTGTGGTGTTCAAAGGATCGTGGGCATCCGTGATGTAATAACCGAGCGCCGCGGCATCCAACTTGGCGGCCTCCCATTTTTGCTGCTGCATGTCTTGCGTCAAGCGCAAGCTAAACTCACCGATTTGCCACGGCAACGTGCCGTTGTGGGTCACTTTCCCGGAACCGAATTTCCGGCGAGCTTCCACCAGGCCGTGCGGAAGCTCGCTATACGGAAACCGGCCGTACCGGTCCAGATCGATATACTGCCGTGCTCGTTCGTAACGGTCTTTCTTTATCCATGCCTCGGGATCACTGGAATGGTCAACGAGAAAGGCACGGTTGGCCTCAAAATAGCCACGAATCTCGGCGGGCAATGTCTGAATGGCCCACGTGGTTGTCAGCCGGTGCGCCGTCGGCCCCCAGGCATACGCTGGCGACGCCAGCGCTGCCAAAACCATGCCGGCGAGCAGCGGGGCAGCCGCTCGATGCCGCGGAGATGCGGGGCGCGAGCAAAACTTCAAAGGGTTGGAGTGTTTGTCCATGTGGGTTTCGCCGCAGGCTTCATGGAATTCTATTGAGGATTACCAATTATAGTGACAGCTTTCTCTGTAGCGGCGCTCTACGAG
>JBOGKI010000260.1:0-6897 GCA_050745605.1 Terriglobia bacterium
TGACCGGGCGCCGGCGGGAGGAGATGGTGGGATTCACCGCCGGGCAAACCGGGATATGGAAAGATGAGCGCGACCGGGAACGGATGATCCAGGAACTGCTCGTGGACCGCTCCGCGCGGGATTATGTGACGCAGCTTCGAACCCGGATGGGCGACATCCGGGATGTTCTGGTCTCGGCGGAGATCATTGAGCTTGAAAACCAGCCGTGCCTGCTCGCCATGATTCAGGACGTCACGGAGCAGAAGCGGTCCGAGCAGGCGCTCCGGGAGAGCGAACTCCGCAAGGGCGCGATCCTGGAGTCGGCGCTGGATGCGATCGTGACCCTCGACTTTACGGGGCGCGTTTTGGAATTCAATTCAGCGGCCGAAAAGACGTTTGGGCGCCTGCGGGACGAGGTCCTGGGAGAAAATGCGTCGGAAGTCATCTTTGCCAATGCCACCCGTGATGATCAGCCCTTCGAGGTCACCGACCCGGTAGCTTGGAGTCATCCGAATCTTCGCGGCAGGCGGTTTGAAATTACCGCGCGGCGCGCGGACGGCACGCCGTTCCCGGCGGAACTGGCGATTACCTCGGTGGAGCTGCCGGGCCGGTCCATCATCACTGTTTACCTGCGTGACCTGACGGACCGCAAGGCGCTGGAAAAGCAGCTTTGGCACTCACAAAAGCTGGAAGCCGTGGGCCGGTTGGCGGGGGGCGTGGCCCACGACTTCAACAACATTCTGACGGTTATTGAAGGTTACTCCGACCTGCTGCTTATGGACATGCCAGAATCCGCCCCAGCGCGGCGCGGCATCGAGGAAATCCGCAAAGCGGGAGAACGCGCCGCTTCACTCACCCGGCAACTTCTGGCCTTCAGCCGCCGCCAGGTGCTCGCTCCTCAAGTCATCGACGTGAACGATGTCATCTCGAACGTCAATAAGATGCTGCGACGTTTGATCGGCGAGGACATCGATCTGGTCACGGTGCTCCGGCCCGGACTCTCTTCCATCAAGGCCGATCCCGGCCAGATCGAGCAGGTCCTGATGAACCTGGTGGTCAATGGGCGCGACGCCATGCCCCGGGGCGGGGTGCTGACGGTGGAAACCGAAAGTGTGGAGGTCGATGAAACCGCCGCCCGCCGGCTTGGAGTCGCCATCATGCCCGGCGAATATGTGGTGCTGGCCGTCACCGACCAGGGCTGTGGCATGGATGCCGAAACTCAAAGTCACATCTTTGAACCCTTCTTTACCACCAAAGAGCAGGGCAAGGGCACTGGGCTGGGGCTGGCCACGGTCTATGGGATCGTCAAACAGAGCGGCGGATTCATCTGGGTTTACAGCGAGCCGGGCCAGGGTTCCACGTTTAAGGTCTATCTGCCGGCGGTGCGAGACGCCGCTCCGGCCGGAAGATCCATGGCGCCAGAGCTCCGTCCGGCCGGCGGCCACGAAACCGTGCTCCTGGTTGAGGACGAGGATGCTCTCCGCTTTATGGTGCGGGAAGTGTTGAGCGCCGCAGGCTATAACGTGCTGGAGGCCACCGAGGGAGATGAAGCTCTGAAGATAGCCCGGCGCCATGAACTCCCGATCGACCTGATGTTGACCGACGTGGTGATGCCGAGGATGAATGGCCACGAGCTTGCCGAAAAGCTGGAATGCCTGCATCCGGAGACGCGCGTTTTGTTCATGTCGGGATACACAGGCTCAGCGATTGTGCAGCACGGTATTTTGAGTTCCGACGAGCTGTTCATCCAGAAGCCCTTTACGCCTTCAAGTTTGATGAAAAAAGTCCGCGGCATTCTGGACGCCTCTTCCAAGCTCACCCCGCAGCTTGTCGAAAAATAGTCTGTGCCGCCGCAGCCCCTTCATCCCATTCGTGACCAGCGCAGATAGGTCTCCAGCAAGGCTTGTCCCCCAAAGCTTACAAAGATGCCCGCAAGCCCCAAAAAGCTTCCATACGGCCAGTGATAACTGCGAAAGCGCCTGATGAGAAGGTTGAGCGGCAAAGCGACCAGCGTACCCAGTAATGAACCAATGAGAATCGTCAAGTAAGTCAGCGGCAGGCCCAGAAAAGTTCCGATCATCAGCATCAACATGACATCGCCAAAGCCCAGATATTCCTTTTCAGGATCTCCGAACTTCGTAAAGAGCCAAGCCACGCCGTAGAGCAACCCCCCACCGAAAAGAGCGCCCGTAATCGCCCCCGTAAGGGAGGAGGCCCAGCCTTCAAGATCGATGCCGGCCAGGCGGAAAATCCAATCGAAGATGCGGTCATCCACGGGAACCCAGAGGCTCAGCAGGATTCCCGCCGCCATGCCGAACAGCGTCACGGCATGAGGAATCTTGCGATCGATCAGGTCTGTGAAGATCAGGACTAGTAGAATCATGCCCAGAATCGTGGCTCTGATGAATTCCGGACTCGGCCCGTAAACATTGATGGCAACGATCCACAGAACCGCTGTCAAAATTTCAATCAGCGGGTAAACCGGCGAAATGCGATGGCCGCAATCGCGGCACCTGGCGCGGAGAATCAGATAGCTTAAGACCGGAACATTATCGTACGCGCGGATGGAGTGGCCGCACTTCGGACAGCGCGAACCAGGATGGACGATGGATTCGTGATGGGGAAGACGGGCGATGCAGACATTCAGGAAGCTGCCAAAGACCAGCCCCAGAAGTCCTGCCGCCAGATTCAGAAACGCCGGAGCCATGGGCATTTTAAAAAGCCATCAGCGATCAGCTTTCAGCTCGCAGCAAGAAGAATCGACCGGTGTAAGCTGATGGCTGACCGCTGACCGCTATTGAAGACCCGCACAGAGTTTCAGGTAAAGGGCTTCAGTCCGGGAGGCCATTATAACATCCGAAAATTCGCGGGCGAGACAACTGGCGTTCACGCCGAAACGCTGTCGCTCTTCGCTATCCTGCAGCGCCCGAACCACCACCTCCGCCAATTCCGGCGCCGATCCCGGCGCAAACAACCAGCCGGTTTTTCCATCCTGAACGATTTCAGGCAGGCCGCCCGCCCGGCTTGCGGCCACCGGCAAGCCATGGGCCATGGCCAGCAATGCCGACGATCCTAGCCCCTCGGCCGGCGACGGCATGACGTAGAGATCGAGTGCGCTCAAAAACTCAGAAGGGTCCTCGGGTGCGTGAACGGCCCGGAAATGGCGCGAACCGATTAACATCGGGAAGCGCCGCGTCTCCGGCGCTGAGCAGGGATCGACCGTGAAGAGCCATTTAATTTCGTCGCGCGCCCTCACCAATCCTGCTGCCTGCACCGCCGTCTCCTGGCCTTTCCCGGGCCGGAATGCGCCTAGGCTTCCAATCACAAAGTCCCGGTCACTGAATCCCCATTTGCGCCGCGCCGCCGCCCGCTTCTCAGCATCGGGCAAACGCTCAGGGATCACGATACCGTCGTAAATCACTTCAATCATGCCGCCCGGCACCCCACAGCCCAGCAGCAAACCCTTAACGTAATTCGAGACGGCGATCACCGCATCACAGGTGTAACGGTATTTGAGCCGATGAAGCGTCCGCCAACGGGGCAGAAATGTAACGCGGCGGCTCGCCACCCGGCGGACGCCGGTCCGCGCCGATGAAATCCAGGCGATGCTCTGCCCACGCCCATCGTGAGCGTGAACAATATCCAATCGATCAGTCTTGAGAATACGGCGTAATTGGAAGGCGCCGCGCACATGGCCTGGGTCATGCGCGGGCAAGGTCCGGACGTGAAAACCTTCTTCCCTCGCCCGCAACTCAAGCGCCGAGCCTTGTGGGCAGGCGATCCATTGTTCGTGGCCGCGGGTGCGGAGCTGGCGCGCCAAGAGCAGCAGTTGCCACTGTCCCCCACCTAGGCGTTGCCCGGTGTCAATGTGCGCGATTTTCAGCACGGAGCTCGGCCCACTTTTGGTATTTCCTCGCCACGTACCGCGCCGCCATTCGGGAGATCAGGAATCCAGGATAACCGTCAAGAATACCGAGGCGGAAGAAATAAGTGTTCAGGAAAGTCCACGCCGGGGTCAGCGCGCGCTCGACGCGGTTCGCGCCCTGACCGGTCTCCACCATTTGGCGCGCGGCAAGGCCCGTGTAGAATTCGATCCGGCGCTTATGATCCTCCAGCGAGTCACAAGTGTAATGCAGAATCTCTCCTGCCAGGGTTTCAACGGGTCCGGCCACCACGACGGACTCATGAACGTAGCCGCCCTCCCAACGCCCCCGGTCGCGGTCAAAGAGGCGGATTTTCCAGTCCGGGTACCAGCCGGAGTGGTGAATCCAGTGGCCCAGATAATAGGCGCGGCGGGCAAACCGGTAACCGGCCGCGGCGGGTTCTGTCTGCTTCCACTGCCGGATGGCGGCCTGGGCCTGAGCGTTCAATTCTTCGTCCGCGTCGAGGCTCAGAATCCAACGGCAGCGCGCCTGGGCCACGGCAAAGTTTTTCTGGGCGGCGAAGCCCTGCCATTCGTGGCACACCACGCGCGCGCCCAGGCTTGCCGCAATTTCTCGAGTTTCATCCGTGGATCCGGAATCCACGACAACGATTTCATCCGCGCCGGCCAAAGAATTCAAGACTCGCTCGATGTTGCGCGCTTCGTTGTGGGTAACCACGGTGGCGGAGATTTGAGGCATCAGAAAAGCCTTCAGCGGTCAGCTTTCAGCCGTCAGCCTGCATCGATTCATGGTTCTTGCCGGCACCTGATCGCTGAGTGCTGACCGAGGTTGAAGCACGTCGCTCTGACGCTGCGCATCATGACGGTTTCGGGTTCAGAACCACCCCGATTCTGCCTTCCCTCACGAGCTGAGTCACGCGCTCGATGTCAGCATAGAAGGCTCGGTCTTCGGTGATCGGGGGTGAGACCTGACGCACCAGGACCTGTGCCTGGCGAGCCAGCGTCCCGGTCTGCAACGGCGCGAGCAAATCGATGGCCTGGCAGGCCGTCAGCAGCTCGATAGAGAGAATGGCGGTGAGGTTCTCCAGAATCTGGCGGAGCTTCAGCGCCGCCGTCATTCCCATGCTGACGTAATCTTCCTTGTTGCCGGAAGTCGGGATGGAATCGACCGACGCCGGTTGGGCGAGCAGCTTGTTTTCCGAAGCCAGGGCTGCCGCGGTGACTTGCGCTAGCATCAAGCCGGATTCGAGCCCGGGCTTACGCGTGAGAAAAGGGGGAAGATCCGAAGTGAGCGGATTGACCATGCGATCGACGCGGCGCTCGGAGATGCCGCTGAGATAAGCCAGACCGATGGCCATGAAGTCGAGCGCCGCGGCCAGCGGCTGGCCGTGGAAGTTTCCGCCCGAGATCACTTCCGCCTCGCGGGTAAAGATCAGCGGATTATCGGTGGCGCTGTTCATCTCCACCTCAAACACCTTACGCGCGTAATCCAGCGCGTCGCGCGCCGCCCCATGCACCTGCGGCATGCAGCGCAGGCTATAGGCGTCCTGCACGCGCGCGCAGCCCTGGTGGGAGCGGCGAATCTGGCTGCCTCGATTCAGGCGCACCAGGTTGCGGGCCACCCGCGATTGTCCGGCGTGGGGCCGGGCGGCTTGCAGGCGCGGGTCAAACGCGGCGGGCGATCCACGCAGAGCATCGAGCGAAAGCGCGCCAGCGACATCGGCCGCGTCGGCAAGAAGGTCCGCCTGGCGAAGGGCCAGCAAGCCTATGGAGAGCATGGCCTGCGTGCCGTTGACCAGCGACAGCCCCTCTTTCGCCTCCAGGCGGACGGGTTTGATGCCCGCCCGCTTCAGTGCATCCGCCGCGCGCATGCGGCGACCTTCAAATTCCACCTCGCCTTCGCCCACCAGCGTCCCGGCCATGTGGGCCAGCGGCGCCAGGTCTCCGCTCGCGCCCACGGAGCCGCGGCAGGGCACGACCGGATGAATCCCATGGTTCAGCAGCTTGCAGAGCGTTTCCGCAATCACCGGCCGGATGCCGGAAAGTCCGGTGGCCAGCCCGTTGGCGCGCAACAGCAGCAGGCCGCGCGTTTCCGCCCGCTCCAGCGGCTCGCCTACGCCGCAGGAATGGCTGCGCACCACGTTCAGTTGCAACGCGCGCGCCTGTTCCGGGTCAATCCGCTCCGTGGAAAGGCTGCCCACGCCGGTGGTGACGCCGTAGACCACCTCCTTGGCCGCTATCATCTTTTCGATGAGGGCGCGCGAGCGCTTCATGGCGCGGTCGGCGGAGGGGGCAACGGTCACGCGGCGGTTGCCGAGCGCCACGTCGTAAAAGTCGCCCCGTGTCAGCGTGCGTCCGGTCAAAAGCAGGGTGGAAGGCATGGATGGAATTTCGATTCGAGAACCGCAAACAAGGTTCCCGTAATGTTTGTTACGCCGGACAAGACCCGAGCGGGTGGAGTCTCAGTGCCTCGCGTTGTGCCCCCCGTGAGACTTGACGCCGGAAACGAACAGTTCGCGGTATTTGTCCGGCAGCGAACGGGGATGACCTTCACGGTCCGTCACCACATGCACGGTTTCGCCCTCGGCCAGCACCATGCCCTCCGGCTGGCGAACCACTTCGTAGCCAAAGACCAGAACGCGGCGGCGGCTGGCCCGAAGGCAAGTCCGGACTTCAATCTCATCGTCGTAACGGGCGGGCGCCTTGTAGCGGCAGCGCGCTTCTGCCACCCTGATGTAGAGCCCGTCGGACTCCTCCATGTCACGATAGGCGAAGCCATGCTGGCGGCAAAAATCCGTCCGTCCGATTTCAAACCAAATGAAATAATTTCCGTGATAGACCACGCTCATCTGATCCGTTTCCGCGTAGCGCACGCGGAGCGGCGTCGAAGTCCAGACGGTGGTGTCATGTTGTACCGTGGGTCGCGGCATCATTCTGTCGGTAACACCTTATTGAACAGCCTTCAGCGATCAGCCATCAGGCCAATACGTCCGCGGTGAGTGTTGTTGCATCGCGCTGTAGCGGCGGTCTATGAC
>JBOGKI010000261.1:0-6834 GCA_050745605.1 Terriglobia bacterium
TCACAGACCGCCGCTACAGTCGCAGTTGTCACACCGGCGGTTCGGGGCCGGAATTCGCGGGCCGGAACCGGCAACTGTCGCAACGCCAGCGTTCTAAACGGAAGGCGGCGGAGCGTGGTTCACAATCAACCAATAAAGGCCCAATTGTTGGATGGTTTTCTGGAACTGGTCAAAATTCACGGGCTTTTGAATGTAGCTGTTGACGCCTAATTTGTAGCCGTTGATAACGTCTTTCTGCTCCACGGACGATGTCAGCAACACCACCGGGAGCAGGCACGTCCGCTCATCGCTGCGAATGGCGTGGAGCACTTCGAGCCCGTCCACCTTGGGCAGTTTCAAGTCGAGCAGGACAACCTTGGGCGCGGTGAACTCTCGTGAGGCGTAGGACCCGCGGCAGAACAGAAAATCCAGGGCTTCCGCGCCGTCGCGAACCACATGAATCGTGTTCGCCAGATTGCTCTTGCGCAGAGCGATAAGGGTCAACTCCACGTCAGCAGGACTGTCCTCAACCAGAAGAACTTCAACCTCAGTGTGCGTCATAAGTCACCTCATTGAACGGTGTTTCCTGAGTGCTGCTGATACTGGGGTTCAGCTTGGGAAGAATCAGAAAGAAGGTTGCGCCTTTTTCGAATTCACCTTCCCCCCAAACGCGCCCGCCGTGCTTCTGGATGATGCGTTGGACGGTCGCAAGCCCCACTCCGGTCCCTTCAAATTCATCGGAGCGATGGAGACGTTGGAAGACGCCGAACAGCTTATGGGCGTACTGCTGCTCAAACCCCGCGCCGTTATCTCGAACAAAAATGACGGGAACACCTTCCTCGGTCTTGTGGCCAATCTGGATCACGGCGCATTCCCGTCTTCGCGTATATTTCACGGCATTGGAAAGCAGGTTTGCAAAAACTACTTTCATCAAGGCCGGGTCGCATTCCAGCGTGGGTAGCGTTCCAATTTCCCAATCGATTTGGCGGCCGTCGCATTGCGGCTGGAGGTCACGCAGAACGCCTTGAACAAGCAAGTTCAGATCCGTAGATTTGAAAGCTAATTCCTGACGGCCAATCCATCCCATCTTCAACAAGTCGTCCACCAGCTCGCCCATATTCTTGGCGCCATTCCGGATCCATTGCAGATAGTTTTGGGCGGTGGGCTCCAGTTGCGGGCCATACTGGTCCGCGAGAACCTGGGCGAAGCCGTCAATTTGGCGGAGGGGAGCCCGGAGGTCGTGCGAAACCGAATAGGAGAACGCTTCAAGCTCTTTGTTGGCGGCAGTGAGTTGTGCGGTACGCTCCTCCACCCGTCTTTCCAACCGCTCTTGCGCACTTTGCAGAGCTCCGTCACGCTCCTGAATCTGGGAGAGCATCTCGTTGAATGCTTCAATCAGGATGGCGATTTCGTCATGGCTGCCGGTGTCGCTGGCACGGACCGAGTAGTTCTTCTCGCGGTAAACCATCCTCGCTGTGTCTGCCAAGTGCACGATGCGATCGGCGATGACACGCCGGAATACCGAAGAGATCAGGAGCGCGGCAAGCAGGGACGCCGCCAGGACCATGCCAACGATTCCGGCATGGCTCTTCAGACGGCTGTTCATCTCCCCGAGATCGGACCGGATGCAAACAAATCCCACCGGCTGCCCCTGGAATACAATCGAGCGGACTAGGGTGAGCTGGCGGTCCTCAAATTGGTGGAATTCAACTTGACCTGTGCGCATTGGGAGTAGGGGTTGAGCCAGTCCAGGGCGCTCCCGCCAATACCGGGCGAAGGGCTTACCGCCTGAAGTGTAAATCGCGGCGGTAATGATGTGAGGCGCGGCCTTGAGGGCCGCTAGAGTGCTCTCCGCGGCGTGTGGATCGTTAAACAGCAGCGCCGAGGCGCAATTGGATCCCACGATCTGGGCTTGAATCGAGAGGGCGCGCACCATGCTGGTGCGAAAAGCCATCAAGTCATAGGCCACGAATGCCGCACAAGCCAGCAACAGGGCGGCCGCGCTCACCAGCAAGTTCATCCACGTCAACTTCGTGGTAATCGAAAGGTCTCGAATGGCGGGCATGTCCGGTTAGTCTCCAGCGCCGGCTCCGGGCCGGGGCTTTCTGGTCACGCGAACCGCCAGTTTGAGCAGTTGGGAACTTAAGGTCAGCCCTGCCCGCTCGGCGGCGCTCAAGTTGATCTCAAAGCGAACCCGCCGGTCTTCCAAGATCAAGTGGATCATGCCTCCGCGGCGTGTAAATTCCGGCATGTCACTCACCGTGAGCACGCTGGAATCGTCAAGCGCCGCCAGGACCCCTGGCAGTTCGCTGTCCTCGGAAGAGCTGATGAAGAGGATGCGGCAAGCGGTTGCGTCCTGTGGTTTTGAGATTCGCCGCGCCACGACTTTCTTGTCGCCGATGGTTTCTCCCTCAATGATCGCGTCGAGGGCGGGACCGAAAGGGTCCGCTCCGACCACACAGATGGAAAAAGCGTCTTCCTGGGCGGCGGCCGCTTTGACTGGCCATTGCACAAACTTGGCGAAGTTCAACAGATAGGCCGCTTTGACCTCATACTCGGTGGCCGCCGAAGCTGCCGTGCGGGATGCTGGAACGGTGATGAGCGTCCAAGCCACGGCCAAGGCCGCAGCCCGGCGGCGGACCTGCCGGGCGAGGCTCTGCGTGTAGCTTTTCTGCTTGAGATGCTGCCTGCTCTTTACCATCGGAACGTGATCTTTCCGTATGCGCTTCGCTTGATCTCCACGGGCAGCCCTGGATCACCGATGAACTCCACATGATGCGGTGCCAGCAGGTTTTGTCCGTCGATTGAAAACTCCAAATATGGGGTTGGCCGCCAGCCTAGCCGCAAATCCGCCTCGCCGTAGCCCTTCACCCCCTCGGCCGGCAGCGCGCTGACCCGACGATAGGTCTGGTCGAATTCGAATCTCTTGGGCAGGTTCAGGAAGGACTGGAGCACCACTTGGTTGCGAGGGCTCGATCCCTCGTCTGCCAGGGCAGTGGAGGTGTCCAGGCTGCCGGGCCTTCGTTCCAGGTCCATATTCAAGTACGAATAGGAGCCCTTCAATTCCCACCAGCTCGCCGGTCTCCAATCGGGCGCTATCTCGAATCCGTTCGTGGCGCCCTTGAGTGCGTTGACAATCGGAAAGGCGAGAACCAGATGCGGCAGCGGCAGCGGTTGCAGCGAAACCGATCCGGACTCAACCCCGAGGCCGAAAAGATCGTTGTAATCGTTGTGAAAGGTGGCGATGTCGAAGTAGAACTTTGGCGTAACCAGGCTTCGGTATCCGGCTTCGTAGGCGATCAACTGCTCCGAGAAGAAGTTGCCGTTGCCGAAGACCCGAACGAAAGCTGGTATCGGGAGCGGATCGGGAACCAACAAAGTGGCGAACTGAATGTCCTCGTCGAGGCGGGAGGGAGTCCGCACGGCGCGTGTGACGGAAGCCCAGAACGTTTGCTTTGGGGTGCGAGTCCACAGCAGACGCGCACTCGGCTGAACCTCGAAACCGGTGTAGTTGTTGTGCTCCAGCTTCGACCCCACCGTCAGCGAAAGCCGGTTGGAAACGAGCGGAATCTCGTCCTGGACGAACGCGCTGTAGATTTGGTCCGTTTGGGAATGGGGCGTAAAATCGAGCGTCTGGATGTGTTGGGAGAAATTGCCTGGACTCACGCGAGCCCCAAGTCCCCAAAGGAAGTCCTGGTGCCCCGGAAGGGTTAGATGGTGCAGAAAGTCGACGTCAAAAGTGTTGCGAGTCTCGCCAAATTGAGGCGCGAAGTGGTTTGTCCGGTCGAAGTAAGCCTGCACCTGAACGTCTGATCCTGCATTCAGCACGCGCTTCCAGCGGCCCAGCACGTTGCCCCCTGAAAGCTCCTCGTCACCCAGCAGATCGACTGTACCGGGAGGAGAGTAGTTTGCAATGGCTACGTCCTGACCGGCAGCCTCCCTGTAAATGTCGCCTTGGAGCGTGAAGGCATCGCCGCCCTGCTGATCCCAGTCCGTGCGGAACCCCGCCTGCCCGGCTCGCCAGTCGTCGAATCTGTTGCCGTCCGAATGGAACTCCGATCTACGGTCGAAACCCATGCCGTAAAGGCGATAATTGAAGCCTTTGCCGTTTCCGTCCCCATAGCGGAAGCCGGTGGTACCCTCATCAACGTTGCCGCCACCCAGGGACAGCAGCGACCCATGGGTGTCTTTGGTGCTCTTGGTGATGATATTGATGACCCCATCGACGGCGTTGGCTCCCCAAATGGTGCCGCCCGGGCCGCGGATAACCTCGATGCGATCCACATCCTCAAGCGGGACGTTCTGAGCCTCCCAGAACACGCCCGCGTCGAGCGGCGTGTAGACGCTCCGGCCGTCAATCAGCACGAGCAGCTTGCTGGCTAACACTCCGCCGAACCCCCGAATGCCCACCGACCAGTGATCGGAGTCCACCCGGGCGACCTCAACTCCCGGCGCCAACCGCAAGACTTCGGGGAGGCTGGTGGCGCCAGAACGCCGAATGTCTTCCTGCGTGATGACGTAAACGGCCGCCGGAGTTTGCCAGACTTCTTCCGGCTCCTTGGACACCGTTGTGACCTCCACGTTACCCAGGTCGGCCAGGCTCATCTCGGTGAGCTGTTCCTTGGCCTTGCGGCTCTCCTGGGCTTGCTGACCGCGTCCGGCGCGCTTGGCGTGGAGCGAGAGGCGCTTCCAGAATTTGAGCTTCTTGGGTGCAGAAGCGGCCCAACCGTTGCATGTCAGGCCCACGATTAACAAGAGACAGGGCATAGCCTTGAGGAGAGCATTGTTCCAGGTGAGTCCCCGGCGCGAAGGGCAGAACGAATCGCTAATCCCTTTGGCAACAATCGATTGGGGGGCCACCCTGGCTGGAGCGGCAACGCGTAAGCTATTGCTGAGCATAATTCCCCTCGGTCTTTACAAAAAAGGAATATTCCCGCTGCTGAGACAGCGAAGAAAAGCCGCAGGCTTCGCTAAACCCACGCATGCCGGCAGCTCGAATTCAAACGATGATCTGTGATTGTCACTCATCACCAGGAGGGTAGAAGCGAGGGGAGATTCGCCTCTGGGTGACGAGGGTGTTACTGAAATCAGGGGCCCGGTAGTTGGCTGCTAAACCGTCAAATCCAGGTGTACCCCGTTTTGCAAAGATACTTACGCTCAAAAAAAGGCTGCACAGAAATCGTAGCAGTATATTACTTATTTGTCAAGTATAATATCAGTAACCAACCTGGAATCTGGCATGGCTGGCCCAAGGAGTCCGTGCGACAACTACGATTTCGCGCTGTCGTGGCGGTGTTCAGACCGCCCAAGGCATTGAAAATCAAGGCCGTCGGCGGGGACACCGCGTCACAGACACAGCGTCGTGCAGCCTCTGAAGCCCACCAGCGCGCTCGAATCCCACGACCGCCGGGCTTGTCATCGTGGATGCCGGCCCCGCGAAGCCGTGTGGTAGAATGCCAGACTCGAAATTATCTGAAAGGAGTCATTATCGTGGCAGAGATTGATCTGGTCATGGCGCGCGAAATCCTCGATTCGCGCGGGAACCCCACGGTCGAGGCGGAAGTCAGGTTGCGCGATGGGGCCGTGGGCCGGGCGGCCGCGCCTTCGGGCGCATCAACGGGAGAGCACGAAGCCATCGAATTGCGCGACGGCGATAAGCGGCGGTATATGGGCAAAGGTGTCCTGCACGCGCTGGATAACGTCAATGCCGTTCTGGCGCGCGAACTGGGCGGGCATGACGCGAATGACCAGGCCAGCATCGACCACCTCATGATCGAATTGGACGGCACTCCGAACAAAGGGAAGGTGGGCGCGAACGCCATGGTCGCCGTTTCCATGGCCGTTTGCCGCGCCGCGGCGAGGTCGGGCGGCGTTGCGCTTTACCGCTATCTGGGGGGCCTTCAGGCTCATTTGCTTCCTGTGCCGATGATGAACATCCTGAACGGTGGCGTGCATGCGGACAACACCGTGGACTTCCAGGAATTCATGATTATGCCGCTCGGCGCCGAGCACTTTTCAGAGGCGCTACGCATGGGCGTTGAGACGTTTCACACCCTCAAGAAGGTGTTGAACGAGGCGGGCTACAGCACTACGGTGGGTGACGAGGGCGGATTCGCGCCGAGCCTGAAATCGAATCAGGAAGCGATCGAGCTGATCCTGGAGGCCATCGAAAAGGCGGGGTATTCTCCCGGGCAGGATATTGCCCTCGCTCTCGACCCGGCATCAAGCGAACTCTATGAAGGCGGACGCTACGTCTTCTTCAAATCCGACAAGTCCAAGAAGAGCGCGAGCGAAATGGTCAAGCTGTACGCCGATTGGGTGCGCCAGTATCCCGTCGTCAGTATTGAGGACGGATTGGCACAAGACGACTGGGAGGGTTGGAGTGAGCTGACGGCCGAGCTGGGCAAAAAGGTGCAATTGGTGGGCGACGACCTGTTTGTCACCAACACGGACCGACTGGAGCGGGGCATCGAAGATGGTGTGGCTAATTCCATCCTGATCAAGCTGAACCAGGTCGGCACGGTCACGGAAACCATCGCCGCCATCGACCTTGCCCACCGCAACGGATACACCGCCATCGTTTCGCATCGCTCCGGCGAGACGGAAGACACCTTCATTGCCGATTTCGCCGTGGGCCTGGCCACTGGCCAGATCAAAACCGGCTCCGCCAGCCGCACGGACCGCGTCGCCAAGTACAACCAGTTGCTGCGCATTGAGGAGGACCTGGGCGCCGCGGCGGTATACGCCGGGCCATCGGCCCTCAAAGCGGGTGGGAATCGCGCTGCCACAACCGGTTAAATAGTCCTGCGCGCGCGCGGCTGCTGGTTAACCCTGGCGCGCGGAGAGGGAAACCTC
>JBOGKI010000262.1:0-6808 GCA_050745605.1 Terriglobia bacterium
GCGTAAAGCGAGTTTCCGCCGGGCGGGCGCGGAGGCCACCGGCCTTCATGCGCGCACGGCGCACCGGATCGCGGCCAATATCGCGGGTGATGGTTCCCTCCGATCGATCGAGGCGGCCGTGGACCAGCGCCACATAGGTTTTGTGAACGGTTCGCGCTTTGAAAGCATCAGCCAGCCGCCGGTGCGCCGCGTCATTCTTGGCGACGAGGATCAAACCCGACGTCATTTTGTCCAGGCGGTGAACAATACCGGGCCGCATTTCGCCGCCGGCGGTGGAGAGGCTGCCAATCCGTTCCAGGTGATGAAGCAGCGCGTTGACCAGTGTGCCGGAACTGATGCCGGCCCCAAGATGTACCACCATCCCCGCCGGCTTGTCGATCACCAACAGGTCCGCATCTTCATGGATGATACGCAGTGGCAAGTCTTCGGCTGTGGCCTTCAATTCCTGCCTAGCCGCGCGGACCTCGACGCTTTTGCCTTTCCCGATGAGCACACCGGCCTTGGTGGCGACACGCGCGCCGACCTTCACCGATCCTTGGCGAATCAATTTCCGGATCTGGCTGCGGCTCCAATCCGGCATCCGCCGGGTAAGGAACATGTCCAGACGTTCGCCGGAATTTTCCGGGGCGGGAGTGAATTGAAGGACGTCGGGCATGGATTAGGCACACTGTAGCGGCGCTCTGTGAGCGTCGTCCAGACTGGCGGTCGCAGACCGCCGCTAGAACGCGATCAGCGGCGGCAAGATGGCGGTCCCCGCTTTGCAGCGGGGCAGGCGCCGAGCGCCGCTACAGCCGCACTACTCCGCCGTGAACATGTGGATCACCAAAAACGCTGCCC
This sequence comes from Terriglobia bacterium, assembly GCA_050745605.1. GTDB lineage: Bacteria > Acidobacteriota > Terriglobia > UBA7540 > UBA7540 > CALCEB01. Next base: position 838 of record JBOGKI010000262.1, read on the forward strand.
CTACCACGATGGCGCTGTCGGCCAGATTGAAAGTAAACCAGTGGTAGTTCCTCATGTAAAAATCCAGGAAGTCGGTCACGTGGCCGTAGCGAATCCTGTCCAGGAGGTTGCTCAACGCTCCACCCAGAATCAGCGAAAGGGCCACGCCCGCTTCCCATTGAATTTTCTTGCTCTTCCAAACCACGCCGATGATGATCACCAGGAGCGCGAGGGACATCACAATCAACAGGCCGGTCTTCCAGGGCGACGGGGCGTCGGAAAAAAGACCGAAGGCAGCTCCGGGATTCTGGGTGCGAATGAGATTAAAGAAATGGGGAATGACGGGAACGACGGCGTGCAGTGGGATGGTGTTTTCGACCAGGGCTTTGGTCGCCTGGTCGCCGGCGAAGACCACGACTGCAATGGCCGCGCAAACCCAGCGCGAGATGCGGTTGACCCGGGCCGTAAGGGTCTCTGCCACTTTCTCACTGTTTGCTGTGACTTCGTGCGTTTTAGGCAATGGATTGATCCCTCATGCCGGCAGGGTTGCCGGCCCGCCCCTATGGATTTTCCGCGTCCATCTCGCGCAGCGCGGCGGAGCAGCGTTCGCACACGGTGGGATGATCAGCATCTTTCCCCACCTGCTCGGAATAATTCCAGCATCGCTCGCACTTTTTGCCGCGGGCTTTCTGAACCCCCACTCTTAGCCCTGGCAACTCGCCTGCGACAACTGCTGAACCCGCGGTAGGGCCGAGCTCGACCTGGGAGACGATAAAAAGCGAGGGCAGCGAGGCATGATATTCCTCGAGCAAGGCGGCAAAGCCGCCTTCCGCTTCCAGCGTCACGCGCGCTTCGAGCCCGCTGCCGATGGTTTTCTCCTTACGCGCTGTCTCCAACGCCTTCAGAACATCGTTGCGAACGGCGATCAGTTGCTCCCACTTCGGCAGCTTCTCCACCAGGTTTTCCGGTAATCCCGCCTTGACCTGCAAAGGCCGGATGAATCGTGCCAGATGCACGCTGGTCTCGCGCTGGTGGGGAGCGGGAAGATGAGACCAGACCTCCTCCGCCGTGAAGCAGAGCAGGGGAGCCACGGCCCTGGCCAGCGCGTCTGCAACCCGGAACAAAACCGTTTGTCCGGAGCGGCGGCGCGTGGAATGCGGCGGAGCGGTGTAGAGGCGATCCTTCAGGATATCGAAATAGAATGCGCTCAGGTCAACGGTGGCGAAGTCATAGAGGGCGCGATAGACCTTGTGGAACGAAAAAGATTCGTACCCTGCCTCCACCTGTTCGAGCACTTGGGCCGCGCGGTGCAACGCCCATGCGTCGATTTCCTCAAGTTCGCTGGGTTCGACCGAGTCCCGCTCCGGGTCAAAGTCATAGAGATTTGCCAGGCAGTAGCGGAAGGTGTTGCGAAGTTTGCGATAGGCTTCAGAGAGCCGCGTCAAGATGTCCGCCGAGATCACCACGTCCTCTCGGAAATCAACGGATGCAGCCCAAAGGCGCAGGATTTCGGCGCCGTGGGTCTTGATCACCTCATCCGGGTGCAGACCCGTTCCGAGTGACTTCGACATGGCCCGGCCTTCCGCGTCCAGCACCCAACCGTTGGTGAGCACCTGGCGGTAGGGCGCGGCGCGGTGCGTGACCAGCGCCACCAACAGCGAGCTGTGGAACCAGCCGCGATACTGGTCTCCACCTTCCAGGTACACATCGGCGGGCCAAGGCAGATCGGACCGGTGGCCCAGTACCGCGAACTGGCTGGAGCCGGAGTCGAACCACACGTCCAGAATGTCGGTTTCCTTGCGCAAGTCGGTTCCGCCGCAGTCCGGACACTTTGCTCCGGGTTCGATCAAATCCTCGATAGGATGCGAGTACCAGGCGTCCGCGCCCTCCTTGCGGAAAAGCTCCACAGCCGGCCGCGCCAGCTTCGCATCCAACAACGGTTTCTTGCAGCACACGCAATGGAACACGGTGATGGGCACGCCCCACACCCGCTGGCGGGAGATGCACCAGTCCGGACGTGTGGCGATCATATTCTTGATGCGCTCCTCGCCCCATTCGGGTGACCATTTGACGCCGCGAATCGCTTCCAGCGCGCGCTCGCGCAGATGGTCGTGATCGATGCTCACAAACCACTGCTCGTTGGCGCGGAAAATGACGGGATTGTGGCAGCGCCAGCAATGGGGATAGGAGTGCGCCAGCCAACCTGCAGGGCCGACCAGCGTCCCGTTCGCACGCAGCAACTCAATGATCGGGTCATTCGCCTGGAAAACGGTTTTGCCCAGGTAGGCCGGCAACCCCTCCGTGAATTCGCCGGAGTCGCCCACCGGACAGTAAATTTCAATGCCGTAGCGGATCCCCGTTTCGTAGTCCTCGCGCCCGTGGCCGGGAGCCGTATGCACGCAGCCCGTACCGTCCTCGGCGGTGACGTACTTCGCCAGCACCCCCAGGATTTTTCGGTCCAGAAACGGGTGCTGCATCTCAATGCCTTCGAGCTTGCTGCCGGGAATGCGCGTGATGATGTCGTGCGCCTGCAGACCAGTCTCGCGCACGGTGGGTTCATAGCGGCGTGCTTCCACGAGATAAGCGTCACCGCCTTCGCTCTGTGCCACGACATATTCAAAATCCGGGTGGAACGCCACGGCCATGCTGGCGGGCAACGTCCACGGCGTCGTGGTCCAGATGATGACCCACACGTTCTTCCCGGCGAGCTTCGGATCAAGCTTCGCAGGATCAGGTATGAGGCGGTAGCGAACGTAAATCGACCGGCTACGATGATCTTCGTATTGCACCTCGGCTTCGGCCAGCGCCGTCTTGTCCACAAGGCACCAATAGACCGGCTTCTTGCCGCGGTAGACGTAGCCCTGGCCGAGGAAGAGCAGGAAGGCCTCCGCGATCATCGCCTCATAGGAGTAATTCATAGTGAGATAGGGATTTTCCCACTCACCCAAAATGCCCAGGCGCTTGAAGTCCGCCCTCTGCAGATTGACAAACTTCTCCGCATAGCGGCGGCACTCGCGGCGAATGTCCGTCGTCGTCATCTTGGCCTTGCGCGGCCCCAGTTCCTTGTCCACGTTGATTTCAATCGGCAGCCCGTGGCAATCCCATCCTGGCAGATAAGGCGAATTGAAGCCCGCCAGCGTTCTCGACTTGACGATGAAGTCCTTCAGAATTTTGTTCAGCGCAGTACCCAGGTGGATGCGGCCGTTAGCGTAAGGAGGCCCATCGTGCAGGATGAAGAGCGGATCGCCGCGGCGCGCTTCGCGAATCTGCCCGTAGAGATCCCCGGCTTCCCATTGGGCGAGCCGCGCCGGCTCATTCTGCGGCAGATTCGCCTTCATGGGAAACCTGGTTTGGGGCAGATTCAACGTGCTCTTCAGGTCGAGCGTCCTCTCCATTGGACCTCCGTCAGATGGCTAAGCCATCCATTATAGAGAACCGATTTGGATTGTGTCCATAAACCGGATCGCTCGGCAGTGGGTCAGTTTCCGAGTGGGCGATGACACATCCGGAACGTGCCGCGCCAACGGCAAGGCCAGTAGATGCGAAGCGCTGGCGAATATCAGTACGGTCAAATGATCGATCAGGCGTGAGGCTGCCGTATTTCATGTTTTCAAGAAGTCCCAGCGACTTATTTTGCACGAGTCAGCGACGGCGTGCTGCTTTCTGGCCGCGCGCGATTTTCGCAAGCGTCCGCGCGTACGCTGCGATGGTTTCGGGGACGGACTGGCTATAGACGAACTGCCCTTCACGCCGGCAGACGATCAGGCCGGCTTCGCTCAGAATTTTGAGATGGTGAGAGACGGTTGCCGGGGTCACGCCGCGCATTGAGACGATCTCACCGCAGTTCATGCGGTCGGTTGCCGAGATGGCCTCAAAAATCCTGAGGCGAGTCTCGTCGGCCAGGGCTTTCGATATTTTCTCAATCTCAGAACGGTTCATGGGCCCATCCAAAGTGTAGCGAAGTCATTCGCTTACCGCCAGAACCCTTTCCTTCCGCAACAAATTCCAGGAAACCTGTATCCAATCACTTCGATAGTCATCTAAATGTCGAAGTGTTACTGGCCGCCCCAGGAGTGGTGGCCGGTGGCATGGATGCCCCCGGTGAGGGCTAGGCAGACCATACCACAAACACAAGGAGACCGACATGAAGAGACTCGAAGGAAAAGTGGCAGTAGTGACCGGTGGAAACAGCGGCATCGGGCTGGCGACGGCCAAACGCCTGCAGGAGGAAGGAGCGAGGGTCGCGATCTCAGGTCGAAGTAAGAAAACCCTGGATGAAGCGGTGAGAACGATCGGAAATGGCGTGGTGGCGGTGCAGGCGGACGTCGCAAAGCTTACGGACGTGGACAAGTTGTATGCGGAGGTTTCGCAGAAGTTGGGCAAAATTGACGTGTTGTTCGTGAACGCCGGAGTCGCGAAGTTCGCGCCGCTCGCCGAAACATCCGAGGACATCTACGACGAGCAGTTTGACATCAACATCAAGGGAGCGTATTTCACGATCCAGAAAGCGCTGCCTCATCTGAACGATGGCGCGTCGATCATCTTGAATACCAGCGTGGCAGACAGCACAGGTACCGCCGGGGCCAGCGCGTATTCGGCAACCAAAGCAGCCCTGCGCTCTCTGGCCAGAACGGCGGCGGCGGAACTGGTGGGGCGCGGCATCCGCGTGAACACGGTTGCGCCGGGGCCGATTGTTACGCCGATATTTGAGAAGACCGGGCTGTCAAAAGAAGCCATCGATGAATTCGCGAAGGAAACGATGGCTAAGGTCCCGATGAAGCGGTTTGGACAGCCCGAGGAAGTGGCAGGTGCCGTGGCCTTTTTGGCTTCGCAAGATGCGTCGTACATCACGGGCGTGGAAATCAACGTAGACGGCGGGTTGGGACAAATCTGAATGGTTGGAGCCGCTGGTAGGCACATCGGGGCGGGCGAGGGTCCGCCCTTTTCTTGTTAAGAGCCTATTTGCGATGCGACGGAACCGCGGGTCTGCGCTACCTGTTTGCCCCATTGACATGAGGTTTCGGACTTGGAGATCTCAAGTCCGAGCAGGGCTTCCGCGGGCTGGATTCAACGTGAGATTTCAACGACGGGGAATGGACATCACCGCGAGGACCGCTTCTTCCAGGATGGGTGGCGGCCGGTCAAGAAGCCGTTCATTTTGCGGCTGAGCGTGTTCCGGTGGATTCCCAGGGCACGGGCAGCCTGGGACTGGTTTCCTTGGTTCTTTTCAAGCGTCTTCTTGATGAACCGTCTTTCGAATTCGCTTATCGCGTCCTCGTAGTGCAGCCCGCTTGCAATCATCTGATCGATGAGGGCATCAAGTTGATCTTTCACGGTAGATCTCCAGCCAAGAATTTTCAGCGCCAAGCCTCTTTTTATCCAGGACTCTTGGTGGCCTGTACCAGAGCCTGTCTGAACTTATCAAAGCCGTTAGCGAACTGAGCGCGGAGGTCGCGCGGCATCACCAAAGCGAGGCCACGCGCTCCGGTTGAAACATAGGGCGCCAGAGCGGACCGGCTGACAGCCTGGGTCTTAATCGCAAAGGCCATCATGACCATCAGAATCACGCAGTCAATTACAATCCCTCTGACCAGCCCGAAAATAGCGCCCATGAAGCGGTCAAACCACTGAAGGCCAGCTTTTTTGACCAGTTTTTGCACCACCCAGGCGATGAGCGCTCCGGCCGCCAGGACTCCCAGAAATAAGAGCAAAAATCCAAGAGCCAGCGCCACGTCCTTTGACTTGGCAAAGTCTTGAAACCAGACTGCCGCCCGAGTATAAAATGCTGCCGCGACGATGAGTCCGACGATCAGCGTTGCCAGCGAGACGATCTCACCGATAATGCCCTTGCGGACAGCGCTGACGACGGAGACGATCACTACAACTGCCAGAACCCAGTCCAGCCAGTTCCAAGCCGCCATAAGTTGAGAGTAAGAAACAAGCCGCCCCGGCGCCCCCCGGGGTGCGCCGAAGGTGCGCCCGTCTGCCGCGT
>JBOGKI010000263.1:0-6796 GCA_050745605.1 Terriglobia bacterium
GCTTTGCGCTGCAGGTCACGTATCCCTTCGCCGGCAACATCGGGGGCGGTGGCTTTATGCTGATTCGCATGGCGGATGGCGCCAGCATGATAGTGGACTACCGTGAGGAGGCGCCCGGCGCCGCTACTCACAACATGTACCTGGGGGCGAGCGGCAATCTGATTCCGAACGCCAGCATCCTAGGCGCGAAAGCCGTGGGAGTGCCGGGCAGCGTGGCGGGCTTGGCGCTCGCCGAGCAGAAATATGGCAAGCTGGGTTTGGCGCGGGTGCTGGCGCCGGCCCTGCGGCTGGCGAAAGACGGCTTCACCGTCAGCTATGCCCTCAGCCAATCGTTGAAGCACTCCGAGAAGCTTCTCTCCCAATTCGGCGAATCGCGGCGCATTTACCTGCGGGACGGGCATCTCTATCAGCCGGGCGACGTCTTCAAGCAGCCGGAGCTGGCTCGCACCCTGGAGATGATCGCCAGCGAAGGCCCCCAGGGTTTTTACCAGGGTGAAACCGCAAGCAGGATCGTGGCGACGATCAAGCAAAACGGCGGAATCATCACGCTCGATGATCTGAGCCACTATCAGGCGAAGCTCCGCAAGCCTTTGACCGGCGAATTTCGGGGCTACACCGTCGTCACCGTTCCACCGCCCAGTTCCGGGGGCGTCGCCTTGATCGAAATGCTCAACATCCTGGAGCCGCTCGACCTGGGCACGCCGGATTCCTATCAATCCATGCATCTGATGGTGGAGGCGATGCGCCGCGCCTATGCCGACCGCGCCGCGTACCTGGGCGATGCGGATTTTGTGTCCGTTCCCGTCCCTGGATTGATCAGCCGCAAGTACGCGGATGAGCTGCGCAAGCAAATGCTGGCCGCGAGGCCTGATGCCCCGGTGGCGGCCGGCAAGCCTGCGGCCTACGAATCCTCCAACACCACCCATTTTTCTGTCGTGGACGCCGACGGCGACGCCGTTTCCAACACCTATACGCTGAACAACGGCTACGGCAGCGGCGTCACCGTGGCGGGCGCCGGTTTCCTGCTGAACGATGAGATGGACGATTTCGCTTCCAAGCCCGGCTCACCCAACATGTTCGGCCTGATCCAGGGTGAAGCGAACTCCATCGCGCCTCACAAGCGGCCACTTTCCTCCATGACTCCGGCGATTGTCGTGAAAGGCAATCAACCGGTGCTGGTGCTGGGCTCGCCCGGCGGCGGCACCATTATTAACACCGTCCTGGAAACTCTGTTGAATGTCGTCGCCTTCAAAATGGATGTTCTGGAGGCGGTGATCACGCCGCGTTTCCACAATCAATGGATGCCGGACAAGTTGTTTCTTGAGAAGTGGGGTTTTTCGGCAGACACGGTGGATAGGCTGAAGGCGGCAGGCTACCACGTGGTTTTTGTGGGCGGAATCGGCGATTGTGAAGCCATCGAGATCGATCCTCGAACCGGCTGGCGCTTCGGCGCCAATGATCCGCGTGGCAGCGGCCTGGCGTTGGGATACTAATGGAATTCGGACTCTCGACCTACCTTTACGGCGTGGAGCGGTTGAATTCGCACATTCTGGACGGTATCCAGAAGGCCGGGTTCCGCGAGGTGGAAATCTACGCCACGCGCCGCCACCTGGACTACCATGACCGCCACCATGTGCGCGATGTGGCGCAGTGGTTCGCCGATCATGCCGTGACGTTGCGCTTTGTCCATGCGCCGGTTTCCGCCGCATCGGGAAAGAGCCGCGACGGGAGTTTTCCGCTTTCCCTTTCCTACCTCGAAAAGCGCCACCGCATCGATTCGATGGATGAGATCAAGCGGGCGCTCGAAGTGTCAGAGGCTCTGCCCTTCGACTATCTCGTCGTTCATCTGGGCCTGGAGGACGAAGAATACGATTTGCGCAAGTTTGACGCAGCCTTCACCTCCATCGAGCACCTGAAGATTTTCGCCAAGGAGCGCGGAGTGCGGATTCTGCTGGAAAACAGTCCGTGCGCCCTTGCAAATCCGGACCGCATCTTCGACTTCATTCATTACACCCGGCTTGACCTGAAAGTGTGCATCGATGTGGGCCACGCGTTTCTCACCGGCGAAGTTCGCCCGGGCATTGAGAAACTTGCGGACCTGGCCGCCTCGGTTCACATTCACGACAACCACCGCGAGCGCGATGACCACTTGATGCCTTTCGAAGGGAAAATCGATTGGGCCGACACCACGCAGGCCTTGGAGCCATTAAAGGATGATGTTCCGGTGTTTTTGGAGCTGCGCCATCAGGGTGCCGAACCGGTGCGGTTGGAAAACGTTCGTACGGTGATCCAGAAGCTTTCCGGGCTGGGGAAGAGCGAAGAACAAGACCTGTGATGGAAACGGTCGTCTTTAAGGAATATGCAAAGCGGCAAGGCCTTGAAAGCGGAAGAGCAGGCCAGGACGCAGGAAGTCGTGAAGAAAAACAGCAGGCTCGCGCCAAGCCTCACGCACAGCGTTACGCAAAGTAAGAAGCCGGAGTTTCAACAGCAAGACTCGCCATTGCCTGTTCCACCGGCTTTTGGAGCCTGCGAAAACGCGTCGCCAAATTTTTCGTCTCACTTGTCTCACCTATCTCATCTGTCTCAGTCGAGTGTGCTACGCTTGGATCGATGCCCGGCGCAATCTATGACAGCATTCCGCCGTCCGTTCTCCGCCGCCAGGGACCAGGCGTCCGAATTTAAGCCGTATTTTTCCAGAAGCGAACCTCAGTTTAAGCATTGGAGGGAAAATTCTTGGCCCCCGCCGTTGAAATCCGTAGCATTTCTCAACATGCCGGACAGGAAGTGTCGATTCACGGCTGGCTTTACAACCTGCGCACCAGCGGAAAACTTCTGTTCCCGATTTTTCGTGACGGTACAGGGCTAATTCAGGGAATTGTTGTGAAATCCGCTGTCGCTCCCGAAGTGTTTGAGCGGGTCAAAGGCTTGACGCAGGAATCCTCCGTGAAGGTGACCGGCAAGGTGCGCGCCGACTCCCGCGCTCCGGGCGGCTTTGAGCTGGATGTTTCCGGCCTTGAAGTGATTCACCTGGTTCCGGCGGATCAACCCTATCCGATCACTCCCAAGGACCATGGCGTTGAATTCCTGATGGACCACCGCCATCTTTGGCTGCGCTCCACGCGGCAGCGGGCCATCCTCGGAGTGCGGCACGAAATCATTAAGGCGGTACGCGATTTCTTCGATGGCCGCGGCTTCACCCTGGTCGATACGCCCATCTTTACGCCGTCGGCTTGCGAAGGCACCACCACGCTTTTCGAGGTGAGCTATTTCGACGAGAAAGCCTATCTCACCCAGTCCGGGCAGCTTTACAACGAGGCAGCGGCGGCGGCGGTGGGAAAGACCTATTGCTTCGGCCCCACTTTCCGCGCCGAAAAATCCAAAACCCGCCGTCACCTCACCGAATTCTGGATGGTGGAGCCGGAAGTCGCCTTCGCTCAACTGGACGATGTCTGCGTGCTCGCCGAGGAGATGGTGGCCTTTATCGTGGAGCGCGTGCTGGCTAACCGTCGCGGCGAGCTGCAAATCCTGGAACGCGACGTCACCCAGCTCGAAAAGATCACACTGCCCTTCCCTCGCCTGCGCTATGACGATGCGGTGAAATATCTCCAGGAAAAAGGGGGTGAGATGCGGTGGGGCGGCGATTTTGGCGGCGGGGATGAAACTGTCATTTCCGAGCGGTACGAAAAACCCGTGCTGGTCACTCACTATCCGAGTCAGGTGAAGGCGTTTTACATGGCGCCCGATCCGGAGCGCCCTGAACTGGCGCTCTGCGTGGATATGCTCGCGCCGGAGGGATACGGCGAAATCATCGGTGGCGGCGAGCGCCTTTCGGATTACAACCTGCTGCTCCATCGCATCGAGGAAGAGAAGCTGCCGAGGGAAGCGTTCGAATGGTACCTCGACCTGCGGCGGTACGGCACCTTTCCTCACGGCGGCTTCGGCATGGGCATTGAGCGCGCCGTGGCCTGGATTTGTGGACTCCAACACGTCCGTGAAACCATTCCCTTCCCGCGGATGCTCTATCGCCTAAAGCCGTGAGCGGTGCTGGCCGAGGGAAACGAGTAACCCTCTGGCGCGGATCACATCTATTGAAGATTGCGTAATTGAGTGACGCTCGAATTGAGTAGCGCCGGCATCTTGCCGGCAGTCACGCGGGCATCCTGCCCGCACCCCTGCTGGGGCGGGACGCCCTAGTGTCCTGTCCCAGCTAATTCTTGACAGTGATCTTGAGGCGCTTCTGTAGCGGCGGTCTGCGACCGCCGATCTTTTTCAACGGGTTCGGCGCTCCCTTCCAGGGCAAGCTCCGAGCGTCGCTACAGTGCGATTCTGGTGGGAAAAAGTTAGCCGGGACAGGACACTAGAGATCTGCCCACGAAAGGGCGCGCTGGCCTCCAGAATGGGCCATGACGCAATCGTGGCGAATGCCGCTTCATCGAAAAGCCCGTCCAAGTCTTCTTCCTACCCGCCGAGATCGATCATCACCTGCTTGGTGAGATACGCGAGAGCACGAAAGCCAAGGAATAGCCCGGAAAATTCTGCCGGTTGCAATCGGCTTGATTCCGGGATATGGTTTGAACAGACAGGGAGTTAAAGACCATCCTTTTGGGTTTGATTTTTTCGCCGGCAAAACGAGTGTGGTGATCGCGTTTCTGAAGACGCTGTGAGCGGTCGCGGGAGACTTCCCATGGGACGTAAGGTTTGTCCTGTTGCTGTCGCCTTCGTGCTTCTTGGCTTGGTGGTTCAGGCGAACGTCCACGGGGCGCAAAAGCCAGGCCATGATTTCCATCCTATCATCCCCAGGACCTGGGACGACGCGGCGATGGCCACACTCGAGGTGCCCCTGGCTAATCCGATCGGCTCGCCCAAGGACGTTTCCGCCGATTACTACTACAAGACCCCGGTGCGGCCGATTTACAAGAGCTATCCCGTGTACGCGCCGGGTCACGAGCCGGCGAGATACATGGACTGGCTGATGCGGCAGGAACCGGTGATCGTTTGGGATGACGGCGGTCATAGACCGCCGCTACAGACGGACGCGGACTGGATCAAGGCGGGGGAGACGGTCTTTGACTCGCCGATCACCTTTAGCCCTCCCGTGAGCGCCTCAGTAGAAGACGTTCATGAGCCTGCCTGGTATCACAAAGCCGGCGTGCCGACGAACCGTGACGGCATTATGCCTTTTATGGTGTATGTAGTTCGGAAGAAGGGCACGGTTGAAATCGGAGGAGGTTCCTGCGGGACGTGCCACACTCGCCTGATGCCCGATGGGGCCGCACTGAAAGGCGGTCAGGGCAATTTCCCGTTTGAACGTGCTCTCTTCGCGCGACCGATCCCGCCCGACATTATGCGGCCAATCATTCGCGCCACTTTCGGGGCGCCTTGGATAAAGCCTGATCCACTCGCACCGATCGACACCATGTCCGCGGGTCAAATCGCGGCCTTGTCCGCGGCAATTCCAGCGGGCGTTGTCGGCCGGCAGGGCGCGAGTATCCTATATCCAGTGCAAACGCCTGATCTCATCGGCGTCAGGGATCGGCGATACCTGGACCACACTGGTCTGCAGCAGAACCGCTCCATCGTCGACCTTATGCGCTATGCCGCGCTCAACCAGGGAGCGGATGACCTGGCCAGCTACGCGGGATTTATACCGGCAGGAACTCCGCCGCGGTTCCAAGACTCGCCGGACCGCTATAGCGACGAGCAGCTCTACGCGTTGGCGCTTTACCTCTATTCGCTGAAGCCCCCACCCAATCCCCACAAGTTTGATGCGCTCGCCGTGCGCGGGCAGAAGGTCTTTGAGCGCGAAGGCTGCGCGGGTTGCCACACCCCGCCACTTTACAGCAACAACAAGCTGACGCTTGCCGAGGGCTTCACGCCGCCGCCGGACGCCGAGAAGAAGTACGATATCCTGCCCATTTCGGTAGGGACTGATCCAAGCCTCGCGCTCAAAACGCGGCGCGGTACCGGCTACTACAAAGTTCCATCGCTCAAAGGCGTGTGGTATCGCAGCATGTTCGGGCACAGCGGCTGGTGCGCAACCCTCGAAGACTGGTTCGACCCGCGCCGCCTGCGAGACGATTACGTCCCCACCGGCTTTAAGCCTTACGGCGCCAAGACCTACGCGGTCAAAGGTCATCCCTTCGGCCTTGATCTTTCCACCGAAGACAAGAAGGCGCTGATCGCATTCTTGAAGACGTTGTAGGGGTAGGGCTTGCCCTACCCTTTTGGGGCATTTCCAGAACTTGACGGAGGGTATGGCAAGCCGTACCCCTACACCGTGGGGAAGAGCCAGGGGGATTCCATGCGCGGAAAATCAGTTGCTGCTCTGGGAATGGGAATCGGCGCGCTGGCCGGTCTTTCAACCGTGATCGCCGGCCGGCGGATCGTTCCGCACCCTTAACATGCTGCCCAGTCCTCATCAGGCTGCTTTTCTTATCAGCCGGTCCAGGCTCAACGGCCCCGGACCCGCGAAGCAGAGGTAAAGGAACACGAAGCAGTAGACCACGGCGAGTTCACCGCCATTGTGAATCGTCCAGAAGCCCTGGTGGACGTGCACCATGAAATAGGCCGACGCCATCTCGCCGGAAAGCAGGAAGGCAATGGGTCTGGCAAAAAGCCCGAGGATGAGAAGCGCTCCGCCGAATGTCTCCAGGCAGCCTGCGACCGCGAGGATGCGCGGCAAATGGTGCATTCCGCCTCCCATTCCACCCTGGAATCCGAAGAGCTTCTGCAACCCATGCTGACAAAACGTGAAGCCAAGAAGAATTCGCATAATCGACCGGACATAGGCGGTAAC
>JBOGKI010000264.1:0-6796 GCA_050745605.1 Terriglobia bacterium
TCTTCGGACACTACTGAGAATTACCTTGATTTCCTCGAACGTGATGATATCATTAACTTGTAGTTTAATAACTAACCCTAGCGTCCGGCCGCACTTGACCCCCTCGCACGGCCCCAAGGAACCATGCCATGCCATATCATAGAGTAGCTGCCTCAGCCTTTGTGTGCCGCGGGCATTACTACGCGCAATTAACCCAAACGGCCTGCGCTATCTGATTGAAAAATAAGGTCGGCCAAAAGGGCGGATGCGAAAAAAATTAGAGATGTTATTTTTGATAAACGAAGCGGAGAAGTTGTTGAAAACAAAGGATCGGCGTTCAGAAAAACACGAAAACGAACCGGAAAGTAGCATATTAAGCGGAGAAATCTTACCACGCAAGTTATTGAAAACACAAGATGGCGTGATAAGCTTCGGAAAACGAACCGGAACCAACCGGAAGCGTTGTTATGATGCGCTTCTTGTGCCTTGGGCCTATGGCCGGCGGCGCGCAAAAGGGAAAGGCGGCGTGGGCCGCGCTCGCAGCCCAGCTCACGGTCATGCCGGGCGTTGGCCCTAACACTTCAGCGCCCGGGGGTCGGCTGGGAAAGGTATAGCAAGCGAGAAATCACCTCCTTGCAATATAGAGTCAGGGGTGCGAAGGTACTTCAAAAAATTGGATCCTATTCCACGAAACCCAGGACAAAGAAAATGAAAAACCTCCGGGTTCTATTCGCTCTTATCGCTCTTGGTATTTTCGGGGTACAGTTTTCGAGCGCCCAGACCGGCTCGTGGGCCCTGGTCTACAAGCGCCAACTGGACCCTCGAATTTCCACGCAAATCAATCGACTTGCCAAGGATCACGGGGCCAACCTGACCGTCACCTCGAGCCTGCGCGCCGCGCGAGCCAGTGGCGCCGGGGTTCTGATTGAGCTCAAACTACTCAGACGCGATTCGCAGCTTCTTAAGATGCTCCGGCGCGCCGACAGCGGCAGAGAGGATCTGACGCAGGCAACTGCCCGGCAAGGCTACGGGATCGAGGTTTTTTACGGCAAGAACGGCTCTCCCCTCCGGCTTCGGATCACCGCGAGCGAGCCAGTGGGATTCCACAACGCCCTGTTGCGAATCCCTCAGATTCTTCATGCCTCGCCGTCAAACCTGGTGGACAGTCTCGATCCGCGGGCCCAGCGCGTGGACATCGAAAAACATGGACGCCAGGCGCGGGTGGCGGATTTTCCGTCGTTCGTGCAAAGGGGCATTGTCGAAGGATTTTACGGGCCGCCCTGGAGCGAGCAGGATCGCCTGGACATCCTCCGCTTCGAAGGCGACCATGGCATGAATGTTTACTTTTATGCCCCTAAGGACGACCCCTATCATCGCGATAAATGGCGGGATCTCTATCCGGCCGATCTTGCAACGGCCCTGCAAAGGGAAATTCAAGCGGCACATGATGATTTCGTCGATTTTTGTTTTGCCATCAGCCCCGGCCTTTCGATGACGTATTCAAGCGATGCCGACTTTGCCAGCCTGACCTCCAAGTTGGACAGCGTCGCGCAGATGGGCGTTTCCTGCTTCGCCCTCTTCCTCGATGATATCCCGCAGCAGCTTCAGAATCCCGCAGACCTTGCACGATTCAAGGATCTCGGCTCCGCCCACGTCTACCTGATTAATAAATTGAATCGTTATCTGAAAAGCAAGTCGCCGGAAAATCATTTGGTGGTCACGCCCACCACCTATACCAACGCCTGGGGAAGCCGGGCCTACGTTATGGAGCTTGGGAAGGGCGTGGACCCCGACGTACCCATCGCCTGGACCGGCGCCAAAGTGGTTTCGCCCACCATCACCTTGGCGGATGCCACAGCATGGAGCAAGCTTCTAGAGAGGAAACTGATCATCTGGGATAATTTTCCGGTGAACGATGGGATTCCCTGGCGGCTGATTCTGGCGCCCCTGGTGGGCCGCGACCCGCAGCTTCCTGAGGTGGTCGAGGGCCTCTTCTCCAATCCCATGATCCAAGCTCATGCCTCCATGATCGCGCTCCAAACCGTGGCCGATTACCTGTGGGCGCCGAAAAGCTATGAACCGCGTCAATCGCTGGTGAATGCGGTCCAAAGCCAATATGGACCCCAGGGCCTCGAACTGCTGGGACCGTTCCTAAAAACCTACGGCGATTATTGGTGGGATGAAAACTTTTTCCAGCCACTCTACTCCGAGCAACGCCAACCCATCGATGCGCCTTCAATGGAAACGGCAATTGGAGAATTGAAACAAACGCTGGCCGCGCTCAGCCCGCACCGCCAATTTGCCCAGCTTCTGCCCGAAATTTCTCCATTCCCTGCTCAGACCGAGGCGCGCTTGCAGGCCGTGAGGTCCGATCCGGCTTTCCAGGTTCGGGCGGATGGGAAACTTGAATGGAATCCGGATTATGATGTCCTTCGCGCTTTCCGCGTAAGTCAACCGCCGAGACTGGACGGCGACTTTTCAAAATGGGAGCGCGGGCCGGTTTACGTTTTTGAAAGCCCTAACCAGATTGTGTCCGGCTCACAACGGTGGAAGGGACCAGACCAATTTTCCGCGCGCGTCGCCCTGCGTTGGGATGATCAGTATCTTTACATCGGCATCAGCGTGAAGGACCCGAACTTCTATTGCCCGCCCCACGCCGCAGGCGGAGAGGCAGAGAACGGGATGCGGGTGTTTCTGGAAACGGCCTTCCAGAAAAACTTCCTGAGCGCCAAGACCGGCCTTGATGAGCACGAAGTGACCTTCACTCCGGGCGACTTCGCCTCGGTTCCGGCCGCCGCGACCGTTGAACCGAAGCTGGTGGCGCAAGAGCCTTCCGATTCCAGTCTATCGAACCAGATTAAAGCCTTTTGGAAAAAGACTCCGAGCGGATATTCCGCGGACTTCGCGATCCCGGCGGCGTACTTCTCCGGTCAGGCGCTGAAAGCAAACTACGCAATGGGAATGTCGTTCCTGTTGGGAAAGGCTGTTCCAGCCGCGACCGCAGGCAGTGGACGGCCAAACGAAGACAACGAAATCATTTTCACATCGAAGGCGGACCAATTGTTCCCGGTGCGCTTCCGCAATCCTGCAACTTATCAGCGGCTGATCCTGACGGGGCCATAAGGGATTTCCGGCAAGCAATGGGCGCGGAGCGGCATGAATCGTGGGAGTGACGCCTGATAGCGCGGTGCGCCTTAGTCCGGAGTATTCACGAACTCCTGCTGGAAGACGGGAAGGGCACGGTTTTAACCGTGCCGAAAAACGGCATTTCGACCATTTTCTGGTCTCGCATCCCGAACGGCACGTTCGAACGTGCCGTTCGGGATGCGAGACAAAAGAAGAACTCTGGCGGCACTTGAACGGCGCGGTTAAAACCGTGCCCTTCCCGTCCGCGAATTAGCCTTCATGAATAATCCGGATTAGGTCACATATTCCTAATTGGAGCTACGTGTTTCCCCTCACCCGTCCCACGGCGCGGGACGCCCTCTCCCACCCGGAGAGGGTGGCCCGGAGCGCCGGGTGAGGGGCTTATCCCCACAAGGCACGTGTCATCATCACGAATGGCAGCACTCAGGGCCGTCGCATCGCCACCGGCGAAGGCACGGGGTACGCCGCAACCAGCGGCGTAATTCCCTGCCCGGCCAGTGAGCGATTGAAAGCCGGAACTTCCTTCTCGATCAGAGCGCGATAATCCGCTTGCGCGGCGGCAAGATCCTTCTCGATCATTTGCAGCAGTTTCACATCCGTGTCCGTCGGAGCGTAATTGGCGCTGCCCGCCACGTCTCCGGCACCCGTACCGACTTCACCGTTCAACCAGATCAGGTTCAGGTAGGGCTTGTAGGCCTCAGCGAAATACTTGTCGTCGCTGTTCAACTGTTCGCGGGCCACCAGTTTCGTCTCGACCGCCAGCATCTTCTGGTTCATCGCTTCGACGGACTTCAGCAGGTCCGCCTTGTCCTTCTGGCCGCGCAGCATCTTTGCCACGTCATGGAGCTGCTTTCGCATCCACTCAATCTGATTGACCATGTCGGAAACGTTGCTGATGTCGTGGGTGATGCGGAGCTGCAGCTTGACGCTGGCTTCAATATCCGCATGAGTGCCGGACGCGCGTGGGTCATGCAGAATGGTGAACGGTTGCGAGAATGTCTGCGCGTTTACGGTCAGGCGCACGGTGTAATTGCCGGACGGGGCCAGCGGCCCAACCTCAGCCGGCTCAATGCCCCAGTGCGTGACGGGCCGGAAGTCCTTACCTCGAAAACGCGGTTCATCCCAAATGTGCGGGTTGCCGGGAGCGTCCGTCCGCAGCTTGATGAGCCGCGGCGGCTCGTAGCGCAGGTCCCAGGCCGCGCGGTTCATGCCCGGCTTGGCCGTGTCATGCAATTTGCGGATCACGTTTCCGCTCGAATCCACAATCTCAATCTGCACCGGCGCTTTGGGCGCGGATTTCACCGAGTAATTCAGAAGGCCCCGCCCCTTGTGAAAGAAGCGATAGGCCGGACGGGGCGCGAAGAATCGTACCGGCGCATCCGAGGGATGTTGCGCCATCTGCTCGAGAGGCGTGATGTCATCCAGAATATAAAGGCCGCGGCCATAGGTGGATACCACTAAATCGTGGAAGCGCTTCTCGACCACCGCCCCGGTGACCGGAGCGTGCGGCAGCCCCTCTTGAAGCGGCGTCCAATGTCCGCCATCATCGAGCGAGTCGTAAAGAGCGTCGCCCGTTCCGGCAAACAGCAGCCCTTTGCAATTGGGATCTTCCGCGATGATGCGGACATAACTCAGCTCATTTTTCGGCAGACCACCACTGATCGATGTCCAGGTTTGGCCGAAGTCCGTAGTCTTGTAGATGAAGGGATCGCGGTTATCCATCAGATGAAAGTCAACCGAGACATAGGCCGTGCCGGGGTCGAAGGGGGAAGGTTCAATGCTGGTGACGGTTCCCCAGGCGGGCATGCCGGTGATGTTCCTGGTGACGTTCGTCCAGTGGTCGCCGCCATCCCGCGTTGTCCACACTTGCCCATCGTCGGTGCCCGCCCAAATAAGGCCCTTCTTGATTTGCGAAGGCGCTATCGCAAACACCACTTCGCCGTAGAACTGGCCCAGGTTGTCACCTTCCAAACCTCCCGACGACACCATGCGGCTGGGGTTGTGCGTGGAAAGGTCCGGACTGATCACGCTCCAGCTTTGTCCACCGTTCGAAGTTTTGAAGATCACCTGGCACCCGTAATACACGGTGTTGTGATCGAAGGGATCAATCGCCAGAGGCGGTGTCCAGTGGCAGCGATACTTGGCGTTGTTGGGAGGCGAGTCCAGCGTGTGCAGCCACGGGCTCACGGAGCGCGCCAGCTTGGTCTTCGCGTTCCACACCGTCACCTCGTCGCCATAGCAAGTGGCCCAGACAATGTCCGGGTTGGTGGGGTCGGGGACGGTGAAGCCCGATTCGCACCCGCCCATCTCATGATCCCACCCCATGAGAGAGTTGTTGGGTCCACGCATGTTGCCGTCGTCCTGCATGTTGCTGTACACGTCGTAAGGAATCTGGTTGTCCACGGCAACGTGGTACATCTGCCCGATGGGAAGCGAGACCCGATGGAAACCGCGGCCATGCACGGTGGTGATAATCAACCCGGCGTCATCGGTGACCACGAAGCGATCGGGATTGCGCGGGTCCACCCAGATGTCGTGAGTGTCGCCGCCCCAGGGAACCCCATGGAAGTTCAGGCCGCCGTCCAACGACTGGAAAAAACTGCTGTTGGCGACGTAGACTTCATTTTCATTTCCGGTGGAGACCGCAATGCGAACGTAATAGCCGGCGCGGCCGATCAATCTGCGATCGTAATTCACCGCGCGCCAGCTCTCGCCGGCGTCATCCGATCGCCAGACAGAACCTTGGTCCTTGGTCTGAATCAGCGCATAAACACGGTTCGAATCAGTAGGAGCGACGGCCACATCGATCTTGCCCTGGGGCGATTTGGGAAGTCCATGACCGATGATGCGCGTCCACGTATTGCCTCCGTCACGGGACACATAAAGACCGCTCCCCGGCCCACCGCTGAACTCCCCCCAAGTGTGCATTTCCACCTGCCACATGCCCGCAAACAGCACCCGTGAATTATGCGGGTCCATGGCCAGACCGGAGCAGCCCGTGTTTTCGTCGGCAAACAGAACCCGGTCCCAATGCGCGCCTCCATCCGTAGTACGAAAGACGCCGCGCTCCGGCTGCGGACCCGTGGTGCGTCCCAGCGCGCAAACGAAAGCCGTTTCGGGATTCCGGGGATCAATCACGATCCGTCCGATGCGTCCCGTGCGATCCAGGCCCGTGTGTGTCCAGGTTTTTCCGGCGTCCGTGGACTTGTAGACACCGTTGCCCATCACGTCGCTATCGCGAATGGCCCAGGCTTCGCCGGTTCCGACCCAGACAACATTCGGGTCGGACGGGGCCACCGCAAGCGCGCCGATAGCGGCCACAGGTTCCTTATCAAAAATAGGAAGCCAGCGGTTTCCGCCGTCGGCGGATTTCCAGACGCCGCCCGACGCTGCGCCCGCGTAATATGTACTTGGATCTCCGGCCACGCCCGCGATCGACGCCACCCGGTTACCCTGTTCCGGACCTACAAAGCGGAAGCGGAAACCGCCCTGTTTCATGCCCCGGCGGCCGCGCTGCGCGACCCCTGGGGCCGCACACAGCAGGAAACCCAATATGATCAAAAGCAGATTCCGGTGCCAGCCCCGCCACGAACTATTAACCATGCGCATGAATTCGTTCCCCCTCATATGAAGTGCCACCTTCCAATACGTCTCAAGAGGACAACAGCTG
>JBOGKI010000265.1:0-6757 GCA_050745605.1 Terriglobia bacterium
GCGACCACAAGGGTCGCCCCTACCCTTAACTGAACAGTATTGAGGTTAGCAGGCTGCTGACAGAGTCCCGAAGCCTTTTTCAGCAACCTGTCGGGAGGTCGTTCGTGCCGGAGAAGGCGGTCCAGAGTCGTGAGTACGCGCTGGGGCACTCGCCGCGGGAGCTGGAGCGGCTGACCACTCAGGCTAAACTGCTTGAGCCTTTCACCCGCCGGGTCTTCGAACAAGCCGGCATTGGCTCCGGCATGAAAGTGCTGGATGTCGGCAGCGGGCCGGGCGACGTGGCATTCCTCGCCGCAGGGATGGTCGGGCCGGAAGGCAAAGTGACGGGAACAGACCGCGCCCCGCAAGCTGTGGAGAAGGCCAACGAGCGGGCAGCAAGCCTGGGCCATTCCAACATCACTTTTGTGCAGGGCGATCCTGCCGAGATGACCTTCGACCAGCCTTTTGATGCCGTCGTGGGGCGTTTCGTGCTGATGTACTATCCCAACCCTGCCGCGACCCTGCGTCGGTTCGTCCGTCATCTCCGTCCCGGCGGCATCGTGGCGTTTCAGGAGAGCGACAATAGCGGCGCTCGCGCCTTTCCGCCAATGGCGATGTGGGATCGCCTCTTCGAACTTATGGGAAGGGTCCTGGAGCTTTCGGGCGCTGAACCACGGATGGGCCTGAAACTCTATTCAGCGTTCATCGACGCGGGTTTGCCGGCGCCTTCCCTGCAAGCCGATGTCGGAATCATCGGCGCGCAGGACCCCAACGTCGGCCATATAGGCAGCTTTTTGGTCCAGGGTCTTCGCAGTGTGCTGCCGGCAATCGTGAAGCATGGTCTGGCCACGGCGGAAGAGCTTGACATCGAGACTTATGGACAACGCATGATTGAGGAACTTCGCGCCACCGGCGGAGTTTGGCTGAGTCCGCCGTTTGTGGGCGCCTGGGCGCGCACACCGGCATAGCGGCCGGCGCTGACAGCGGGTAGCGTCGGCCGATCTGACCAACGTCGCGCGGTAAACCGCGCCGTCTCGCTCCGCGGCGACGTAGGGGCCGGCTTCAGCCGGGCAGTTGCAGCGATTCAATAACACCAGGAGGTGGATCATGAAAGGCTGCCAGAAAGTTCTAATGATGCTATTCGTCCCGGCCCTAATTTGGGTGGGAGAGAAGACAGGCGGAGTCTCCGCCATGCCAGCCAGCGAACCTACCGCCCAAGCCACCGGGCAAGCTGCCGGACCGGCCGCCACGCAAGCGGTGGTGACCGGTGGCGTGATCAAGAAGGAGGCCAACCTGGTCCTGGTGGACGCCGTAGTGACCGACAAGAAGGGGCGCTATGTGAACGACCTCACCGCCAAGGATTTTCGCGTCTATCAGGACGGCAAGGAACAGCCGATCGCGAGTTTTTCGCAGGCAACCGGACAGGCCGGTCCCCACGCTCCCGGCCAGCGCCACTACATGGTTCTGTTCTTTGATGACTCCACCATGGAAATGGCGGATCAGATGTACGCGCGCAAGGCTGCCGGACAATTCATTCAGAAAACGGTTTCCGGCGACACCCAGATGGCCGTGGCGGACTTCGGCGGGACCGTCCGCTTGTTGCAAGACTTCACGGACAATGCTTCCGTACTCCAGCACGCCGTCAGTAGCGTGCAATATGCTGCGGTTTCCCCCAACCTGGCGGGACAGACCACTTCCATAGTGGAAACCGGCATACCCAGCATGGAGCAATTGGAATCCGACTTTGGGGCGGAGACTTTCCTGCTGGCGGTCCGCGATGTTTGCAATACGCTCGCCAAGATTCCGGGCCGGAAAACCATGATTCTGTTTTCCTCCGGCTTCCCCATGACCGATGAGCGCATGTCAGAGCTGACGGCCGCCATCAACGCCGCCAATCAGGCGAATGTCGCCATCTACACTCTGGACGTGCGTGGCCTGATGGCCGCTCCCATGGGTCCGCCCATCAACGCGCCCGGCATGAGTCCGGTGGGGCCAGGACCCGGCGCTTCTCTTCAACCTTTGTTCCCGCACTCTCCACAGCTTTTCGCGCTGCTGTGGGACCCGTTCGGCCAGCACGGCGGGGCTGGCGGTGGCGGTGGCGGACACGCGGGCGGAGGCGGTATGGGTGGTGGCGGCATGGGCGGAGGATCAACGGGAGGCGGAGGGCACGGCGGCGCAACGGGGGGCGGAGCGCACGGTGGAAGCGGCGGACATGGAAGCACGGGGTCAACGGGCGGTTCCGGCCGCTCGGGCGGCACGTCGGGACGCGGCGGTGGTGGCGGCGGCGCGGTCATGACGCAACCTTTCAACCAGAGCATCCTGCAACGACCGATCATTCCGGCCCTCCCGCCGGATGTGTCCATCAACCAGTCGGTGCTCTATGCGCTCGCCACTGGCACCGGCGGTTTTCCGATCTTCAACACCAATGATTTCCTTTCCGGCCTCGAACGGGTCGCAAACGAAATGCGCCAATATTACATCCTGGGCTACGTTCCACCCTCCGCGCCCCACGACGGGGAGTTTCACAAAATTCGCGTGACGGTGGAACAGCGCGACCTGGAAGTTCGTGCCCGCAGCGGATTCTTCGCTGGCAAGAGCGAGGATATCCTGGCGGGCCAGCCGGAAGGCAAAACGCTGGAGGCGCTGGCGCTTGCCACTCAGCCCGGCGGCATCACGGCCTCGATGGAAGCCCCGTATTTCTATACGGCGCAGAACACCGCGCGCGTGAATCTGGCCGTGGCCATTCCCACCAAGTCTCTCAATTTTGAAAAAGATCACGGTAAATACCAAACCTCCGTCACGGTCCTGGGAATGGCGATGGCTCCGGACAATTCCGTGGCCGCGCGCTTCAGCGACAAAATCGATTTGAAGTACGACAAGAAAGAACTGAAGCAGATGATGAAGGGGAACTACGAATATCAGAATATCTTTGATATTGCGCCGGGACACTACACCTTGAGAGTCGTGCTAAGCGATGGCGCCAACAACTACGCCAAGTGCGATGCGCCGCTGGTGATTCCGCCCCACAACGGCCGGCAATTCGGCATGAGTGGACTGGCGCTGAGCGCCAATTTCCAGCCGGTCTCCGAACTCGGTTCGAGCCTGGACCAGGCGCTGATGGCAGACCATACGCCGCTGATCATCGAGGGTGATGAGATCATCCCTTCCGGCAGTGACCACTTCAACAAGTCGGATCGAGTGGGCCTCTACGTTGAAGTGTATGAACCGTTGATGCAGACCGGCATGCCGCCGAGGGTCGGCGTCGATTACGAAATCATCGACCAGAAGACGAATCAATCCGTCTATAATTCCAATACCATCCTGATCAACGAATTCGCCAAGAAAGGCAGTCCGGTGATTCCGGTGGCTTTGAAGGTGCCCACCGGCCAGCTTCACGCTGGCGAATACAAACTCGAGATGCGGGCGCGCGACGAGATGGGCAATGCCTCTTCCGTCGGGACCGCAACCTTTCAACTGGATTGATGCGCTTGGGAGCGAGGGCGGGAAGCAAGTCAAAGGACCCTGGTTGGTCCCGCGCTACCGTCCGACGGGATGACGCAGCCGTTCGCAAGGCGCTTCTTGCCTGGTTTCGCAAGAACGCCCGGCCCCTTCCCTGGCGCGTCAACCCGGACCCCTACGCCATCTGGGTCTCCGAGGTCATGCTGCAGCAGACCCAGGTGGCAAGCGTCATTCCTTTCTACCTTCGCTTTCTTCAGGCGTTTCCCACACTCCAACACCTGGCCCACGCGCCCTACGATGATGTAATCAGGCTTTGGTCCGGACTGGGCTACTACCGCCGCGCCCGCATGTTGCACGAGGCTGCCCAGGAAGTCATCGCAAGATTCCAGGGCCGTTTCCCGGACACCTATAGTGAAGCGCGGACTCTGCCCGGCGTCGGCCATTACACGGCTTGCGCCGTCCTTAGCATCGCCTATCACCAGCCGCTTCCGGTATTGGATGGGAATGCGGCCCGGGTCATGGCCCGGCTGGACGCGCTGCGCGGAAACCTGCACGAACCGCATTTCCGGCAAGCCGTGGAACGCCGGCTCGCCCAGTTGATTTCCAAGCGCCGCCCGGGCGCGTTCAATCAGGCGATCATGGAGCTGGGACAAACCCTCTGCACATCCCAAAGTCCCGCCTGCTGCGCCTGCCCTGTGAAACGATGGTGCAAAGCCCGGCAGCGGGGCAAGCAAGAGGATTATCCTTCCCCCAGGCCGCGGCGAGCCACGGAACTCCGCTACCTGGCGGCGGCGGTGATCCGCAGGGACGGGAAGGTGGCGCTGGTGCGCGGGCTGGATGAAAATCTGCTGCGAGATTTGTGGAATTTTCCGGCCGCGTTTGGCGATTCAGAAAGCCATGCCGCGGAGCGCCTGCGCAGCAAGTTGGCGGGACTTGAGAAAGGCGCGGTCATGCCGGGAAGAAAGATGGGAAGTTTGCAGCATGGAATCACCTACCGCTCGATACACGTATCACTCTATCCGGCAGAGATCAAGTCGGGCGGCAGGAATGCGCGCTTCCGGTGGTTTGCCTTGCCGAAGGTGCCGCAGGAAGCGGTTTCCCAGCTCGCCCGCAAAATTGCGGCCGCGATATGATTCCGAAAGAGCCCCGCGTCAACTCTAATGATCCCGTGCTCCCGGAATTTCGGGCGGCCGGGCGACCTCGCCGCGCTTGGCATCCGCCAGCTCCACGTGGTTCCGGGTCAGCACGGTTCCCGTCGCCTGCTCAAACTGGATGAGGGCCTTGGCGTAATCAGAGCGGGCTTTGACCTCGCTCACCTGGGCCGTATCCAGATCGCGCTGTGATTGAATCACCTCCGTCACCGTGGCCCGGCCCAGTTTGAATTTCAGTTGCACCCCCTGCAGGCTCTGCTGGGCAAGGCCGGCCACGTTTCGGGCCGCGGCTAGATCGCCCTTGGCCTGGTCTACCGCGCTCACCGCCTTCGACACATCCCACACGGCCTTGTTGCGGGCCTGTTGCAAAAGCATCGCTTGCTGGCGTTGCTCGAGCAGGGCGCGCGCTGCGTCTGCCTGCTCTTGGCGGTTGCGAATCGGAATGTTCAGGGACAGACCGTATGAATAGGCGGGGTATCTTGCCCGGAAGAGCCCAGAGAAAGCCGGGCCGAGAGCTGCTGCGAGTCCTGAGGGAGCATACACTGCCGCAAGATCCAAGGTCGGCAATAAGGTGTTACGGATCGCTTGGATGGTCACCTTCTGATTGCGCAAGTTGATTTCCGCCTGCTGGATTTCCGGCCGGTTGCGCTGTGCCTCCTGGATCGCCTCAGCAAGCGCGGGAATATCCTTGGGGTTGGGTTCCGGCAATTGGTCCGTAGGGTCAATTTCGACCGCTGCAAGCTCGGAACCGAAGCTCTTGGAGATATCCGCCTTCAACGACTGTTGATCCAGCTCATAGGCGTTTTGCGCGGCCAGCAGTTCCTGCCGCCTTTGCGCCACGGCGAGCTGCGCCTGGACTACATCGAGTTTGGCGCCGGAGCCGATCTGGACCTCCTTCTGGTTATCGCTCAGCAATTTTTGGGCGTTCGCCAATCCTCCTTGCGCCACGCGCACGCTCTCCCGGTCATATAGAATACCGTAGTAAAGAGTGAGCACCTGGGACACCACGTCCTCCACTTTCTGCTCAAAGACGCTCTCCGCATATTTCTGGTCGTTTTGCGCAATGCGGATGAACTTGGCATTGGCACGGTATCCAAACCCGTTCAAAAGGTGTTGATTGATTCCAATGAACAAATTCGATTGGATAAAGGGATTGAACTGCAAATTTGATGCGAGTGCGTTGGAAGACTCGCGAAACCCCTGGATACCGACCTGGTAACTGGTACCCGTCAAGAAGCCTTGGCCATAGGACCCGGTGTACACGGAGGACCAGGTCTTTTCGGTCGGAACTCCGGCGGCAACAAAGTAGTTCAGGGGCGTCACCTCATGAGACCACCCATAAAAGAAGCTGGCCTGCGGATCGCAGCAACCCACGGCATTGGAATAGGGGATGCCGCCGCCCAGCAAACTCCCCCCGCCCCCGCCGCTTCCGGTCGAGCTGCTCACGCCGGCGCCGATCGATCCCGAAAAGAGCGTAGCGGATTGGTAGGCGCCCGCCACGCCGCGCGTTGCGCCGCCGGATTTGGCGCGCAACAGGTCGGTTTGAGCGATGGGCAGATTGTAGCGGGCCACCGAGATATCGAGGTTATTCTCCAGCGCCAGCGCCACCGCATCGTCCCGGGAAAGCTCCAGCTTGCCGTCGTGGATGATTTCCTGAAGGCGGCTGGAATTGTTCATCCTCGCGCCAGGCACATAGGGAAACTTGTAGGGTGAAATGACGTTTGGAAACGCGCGGCTGCTGGTGTAATCGAAAGCCGTCGCTTCCTGCGTCTTCGAGCCCTTTTCTGCCTGCTGGGCCGGGGCCTGGGATGCAGCTTGCGTCTGCTCCGGCGGCGCTGTTTGGGCCTGCTGAGGTAGAGCAAAGACGCCCGGAGTCGTTAGAGACAGAAACAAGATGGGCAAGACAAATTTCGGAATTATGGCTCGCATCGATAGTTCCTCTCCTTCCAAAACCAAACTGGCGAAATCCAATTCATGAGAGAATTTCAACCCTCTGTGGGGCAAGTTGCCTGCCAACATGCCACGCTGGGTAAGCTCTTTGCCATGAGCAAATTACCATGCAATTCCCGGTCAATGACAGGGGCGAAGTGTCCGCGTTTGGGATGAAACTGTCCGTTTGCGAACACTGCGCCGCAGGGGTACCGTTTGTTGTAGCGGCGGTCTCTGAC
>JBOGKI010000266.1:0-6752 GCA_050745605.1 Terriglobia bacterium
CTCTGGGAGCGACGAAAATCCTGCGGCCGCCGAACGCCGCCGGCGCCCAGGTGGTTTGCCGAAGCCGACTTGAATCTCCGGAAAGGAAGAAACAGCCATGGCTCAGAAAAAGGAAGTAAGCTGGACCCAGCTTCGCGTGGGCTTGACCGTTGCGATCAGCCTGATCGCTCTGGCGGTCGGCATTTTCTTCATCGGGGGGCAGGTTGGATTTTTGACCCGCACTTATGTCCTGAAAGCCTATTTCGGCGACGCCTCGGGATTGCGCGGAGGCGCCGTGGTGCAACTCGCGGGCATTCCTGTAGGGAATGTGAGCAAGTTCGTGATCACCAATTCAACTGAACCTAATCACGCCGTGGAGGTGACGCTAAAGATCTCCCGCAAATACCAACGGCAGATCCGGGGGGATTCGATTGCCAGTATCGAGACCGCCGGATTGCTCGGGGAAAGTTTCGTCAACGTTACTCGCGGCACGCCGGGCCAGCCGGTGATTCCGCCTGGCGGCGAAGTCAAAACCGCGGAAGGAGCTGACATTAAGAAGATCGTTGCGAACACCAACGACGTGCTCACCAACCTGCGGGGCGTCAGCGCGCAACTGTCGAATGTCGCTCACCAGATCTCTTCGGGCAAGGGCTCCATCGGTGAGTTGATTTACAACCAGGACCTTTACAATCGGATGGATCACGCCACGCGATCCTTGCAGCAGGTGGCGGATAATCTTTCCGCAGGACGCGGAACGCTTGGCAAGCTTCTCATGGATGAAACGGCTTACGATAAGCTCAATGCCACACTTGACCGTGTCAACCAGGTGGTGGATACCGTTCAAAACGGCAAGGGCAGCCTCGGCAAGATCATCAACGATCCTACACTTTACAACAACCTGGAGGACGTCGTGGCCAAGGCGAACACTCTCGTGGACAACGTCAACCAGGGAAAAGGAACGCTGGGGAAACTGGTGACGGACGACCAGCTTTATAGCCGCATGACTAGTACCGTGGACAATCTGAACACCATCACCAACCGCATGGCGCAAGGCCAGGGAACGCTCGGCATGCTGTCGACGGATAAAACTCTCTACAATAACCTGAGCGCCAGCTCGCAATCCTTGCGCGAGTTCCTTACTGAGTTCAGGAAGAATCCAAAGAAATTCCTCACGCTGCGACTGCATATTTTCTGAGCGGCTATGGCGCGGCGCGCCCGGACTCTACCGCCATGCCCGCCTCGAGCCGGAGCGACGGGAATCACGATCAGGGGATTCCAAGCAGTTTGTGGGTCTGAAGGCTCAGGCGCCATCGCGGATGTTCCAAACAGTATCGCAGCGCGCGCTCCGTATTCAACTTCAGATCGGGACCATCCATCGGTTGCAGGAAGAAGTGCCGGAAGTTCAGGCTCTCGAACGGTTCCGGCTCGGCGCCGGCTTGCGGATAGATCAGCTTCAACTCATCGCCGGAGGTCAGCACCAATTCGGCTCCGGCCTTGGGACTGACGCAGATCCAATCGAGGCCTTCCGGAGGTTGAACGGTGCCATTGGTTTCCACGGCGATGATGCAATCCCGAGAGTGCATCGCCCGCGTTAGAGCCTCGTCCATCTGCAGCAACGGTTCGCCGCCCGTGCACACCACAAAAGGGCCGCCGCTTCCCAGCCAAATCCTGTGGATGGCGTCTGCCAAGTCTTCAGGCGTCTTGAACACGCCTCCGCCCGGTCCATCCGTGCCCACAAAGTCCGTGTCGCAGAAATTGCAAGAGGCGGTGGCGCGGTCGGCTTCGCGGCCCGACCAGAGGTTGCATCCCGCAAACCGGCAGAAGACCGCAGCGCGGCCCGTGTTTGCGCCCTCGCCTTGCAGCGTGTAGAAGATTTCCTTCACCGCATAGCTCATGGTCCGGCGCGGACCTCATCGGCATAACGCAAGGGATCGGCGGCGCCCGCCTCCGCGAATCCCTTCAGCCGGAGGAGGCAGGCGTCACAGTGGCCGCAGGGAAGGCCCTCGGACGAGGGATCGTAGCAGGTGCTGGTGAGGGAATAGTCCACCCCTAGCTCAAGACCCTTGCGGATGATCTGAGCCTTGGTGAGTCGAATGAGCGGGGTGTGAATTATAAGCTTCTGCATGCCTTCCACCCCCGCCTTGGTAGCCAAGTCAGCCATGCGCTGAAATGCGGCAATATATTCCGGCCGGCAATCGGGATAGCCGCTGTAGTCAAGCGCATTCACTCCAATGAAAATGTCACTTGATCCGAGCACTTCCGCCCAGGCGAGCGCAAGTGACAGGAACACGGTGTTGCGTGCCGGGACGTAAGTCACCGGTATCCCTTCGCCGATGACGGAGAGGACCCGGCGCTTGGGGACGGGCACGTCTGAAGTAAGCGCCGAGCCGCCGATGGCCCTTAAATCAATTTCAAACACGCGATGCGAGGCCGCTGCCATCTTTTCAGCCACCCGGTTGGCGGCGACCAGCTCCCATTCATGCCTTTGCCCATAGCGGAAGGAAAGGGTGTGGGCTTCGAAGCCTTGGTGAAGGGCAAGCGCCAACACTGTGGCTGAATCGAGTCCGCCACTCAATAACACCACCGCTCTTGGTTTATTGCTCATGCGCTGAATTGTGATTGTAGCGCCGGTCTGTGACCGCCGGTCTCCCCTGGGACAGGCCCTCTGGGTCTTTCCATGCTTTCGGCGGCCATCGACCGCCGGGTCGGATTCGTCAATGCTTTCGGCGGTCAGAGACCGCCGCTACAGTAGCTGTCCGGCTCCTTTCGGCCTTTTCGGGATCCACGCCGTAGCCCCGCTCGCGGCTCCAGCTTGCCACCACGCGGGATTGCAAGCCACCTCGCGGCGTGAACTTGCCCACCACCGTGGCGGAGACCGGTTGCGCCGCGGCCACCACATCCCGCAGCACCCGGTTCACCACGTTTTCGTAGAAAATACCCAGATTGCGGAATGCCACGGTATACATCTTGAACGATTTCAGCTCCAGGCACTTTTTGTCCGGAATGTAATAGAGCGTTAGTTTTCCGAAATCCGGCAAGCCGGTCTTGGGGCAGACGGATGTGAATTCCGGAATCTGAATTTCGATCTCATAGCCGGGATATTGATTGGGCCAGGTTTCAATTGCGGCCAAGGCCGCGTCAATTCCAGCCTTGGCGTGATTTTCGGTGTAGGTGGCTTCAGTCATGGCGGTCTCTTTCATTCGGTTCTCAGAATTTTCAGGTTGCTGAAGAAGTCTTTTGGGCTGTCATTCTGAGCGGAGCGAAGAATCGCCGCATTTTATTTTCAGCGCAGCAGGCGGATGCTTCGCCTCGCTCAGCCTGACAAATCGGGGTTTTTCAGCAACCGGTCAGTCGATCTGCCTCAAGTCGCGGAACCCGGCCTTGAGAGATCGTGATGCCGCGTGTTATTCTCACCAAGTCTCACTTTGTGCTGGAGTGGCGGAATTGGCAGACGCACGAGACTCAAAATCTCGCGCTGCTTGGCAGCGTGGGGGTTCAACTCCCCCCTCCAGCAGTTGAAAATCCTTCCGGTATCATTTCCCCAAAGGTTTGAGCTGCTGCTTCGACGGTCTGGTCGATATCGGCCTCGGTGTGCGCCTCGGAGATGAACGCTGCCTCAAATTGGGAGGGCGGCAGGTAAATCCCCAGTTTGAGCATGTTTCGGAAGAACCGTCCAAAGGCGGCGGTATCCGCGTGCTTGGCGGAGGGGTAATCGATCACCGGACCTCCGGCAAAGAAAGCCGTCATCATCGAACCGGCGCGGTTCACAGCAAGCGGCACGCCGGCTTCCGAGGCAGCCTTCCGGACACCATCAGCCAAGCGTGCGGAGATGGCTTCTAGTCTCTCGTAGAAACCGGGCCTGCGGATAATTTCAAGCGTTTTCAGCCCGGCGGCCACAGCCAGTGGGTTTCCGGACAGCGTTCCCGCCTGATAAACCGGGCCTGCCGGCGCCACTTGCTCCATGATTTCCATCTTGCCCCCATATGCTCCTACTGGCAGCCCGCCGCCGATGATCTTGCCGAGTGTCGTCATATCCGGAACGATTCCAAATTGGTGCTGAGCGCCACCGTAGGAAAGCCGGAATCCCGTCATCACCTCGTCGAAGATCAGCACCGTTCCCTGTTGCCGGGTCAGAGCCCGGAGCCGTTCCAGGAACCCGGATTGGGGAGGGACACATCCCATGTTGCCCGCAACCGGTTCCACGATGACGGCAGCAATCTGGTTGCGATGGCGGTCAAACATTTCCTCCAAAGCGTGGACATCGTTAAACGGAATGGTGAGTGTCAATTCCGCCAGGGCCTTTGGCACACCGGGACTGTCCGGCAATCCGAGAGTGGCGACGCCCGAGCCTGCCTTCACCAGCAGGCTATCGGCATGGCCGTGATAGCAGCCTTCGAATTTCAGGATTTTCTCGCGCCCGGTCGCGCCCCGCGCCACCCGCAGCGCGGATAGCGTGGCTTCCGTTCCGGAACTCACCAGGCGAAGGCGCTGCATCGAAGGGATGGCTTCCTGGATCCGCTCCGCCAGTTCCACCTCGCCGGGCGTGCAGGCCCCGAAGCTAGCGCCATTTTCAAGGGCCCGAGCCACCGCCTCCACCACTTCCGGATGAGCGTGTCCGGCGATGAGTGGTCCCCAGGACATCACGTAATCGATGTAGGAGCGGCCATCGACATCCGTCAAGCGGCAGCCTTTTCCCCTGTCCATGAAGACAGGATCGCCGCCTACGGCGCGAAAAGCACGAACCGGAGAATTGACGCCTCCGGGCATGAGCCGTAGTGCTTTGGCGAAGAGTTCTTGCGATTTGGTTGGCATGTTAGAAAAGAGCTATCAGCCGTCAGCCATCAGCGGTCAGCAACAAGAAACCCCAACCAACCGGCATCTGAAGGTTGACTACATCTTCAAATCCTTCACTCTTCTTAGGTTGAGACGCTCGGTAATTTTTCGTCGAGACTGTTAATCTTACCGCGCCACGTTTCGGCCTTGCAGCGGTGACACGCGACGCCGCAAGGATCCAGCGCCCATTTCGACGAACCCTTTGGCTAAAGTGGTGCAGAGCCGGCGCGGAAGCTTCGCGTAGTTCTGCGAACCATCCATCAAGTCCTGGAGGAGCGATTCGCAGCTCCCGCTTCGGGCGCTGAACTCGACCAGCCGGTGAGTCCAGGGCTTGCCCAGAAAATCCCCCTGATAAAAATGAGGCGCAAGCCGGGCCGCAAGAGTCAGCCGCTGGCCGAATTCGGCCTCAACCCGGGCCGGATATTGCTGCGGAACTCCCTCGCGCAAAGCATTGCCCAGCAATTCCCCGGAGCGCATGGCGTAATAAATGCCCTCGCCTGTCACCGGGTCCACCAGTCCCGCTGAATCGCCCGCGATGGCCCAACCCTCGCCCGCCAGGCGCGCGCTTTTCCAGCTTCCCGCGCCCATGGAGGGTAAAAGGTGGCTGAAAACGGGCGCGCCATCGCGCCGGTAACCAAACTCCTGCATGAAGCCATGCAGCTTCTCGCGCAGCACCGGCATGGAAGTTTCGCCGGCCTTCCCGCAGATGCCGATGGAGAGATGATCGACTCGCGGAAACGCCCAGGCGTAGCCTTCAAAGTCCTCAAAGAACCGCACGCGCAGGAGGCGGTCCACGCCCGGCACGTAGTAGCCGAAAGTCAGCATGAAGTCACGTGAAGGAATGTCGGGAACCAGCAAGCTCCGCAAGCGGGTGCGAGCTCCCGCCGCGAGCACCAGAAAGTCAGCGCGGTATTTCTCTTCTCTTCCGCTAAGCTCCCACCCTTGTTCCGTTCGACGGAAGTTTCGAATGCGGTCCGTGACAATTTCTGCGCCGGCATCGCAAGCCCGCCGCAGGAGTAAACCATTCAACACCTGTCGCGAGTAAATGGCGATGGGATAATGCAGTTGAAGGCGGATGGACGATCTATCCGGCGCAACCAGTTCCACCTCATGGATGATCTGATGATCTTCAGTGCCCTCGAGCAGGAATCGATAGCGGTGAAGCGCCTTGTATGGCAATCCTCCACCGCACGGCTTTTCCCAGCCCTGCTTTTCCTCAAAGATCAGGACGCGGCGCGGTCCGCCGGCTGCGCCGGAAACGGCGTGCTCCGCCAGCCCTGCTGCGGTCATCGCCCCGGCGGGGCCACCTCCAATAATGGCAATGCTTTCAAAAGTCTGCATCGATATTGCGGAACAGTCCCCCTGCCCGCGACCCTCGGATGGGGGCCGTCCAGGGGTTGGGCCCGCTCCTGACTCGCAGCATAGCACGCGAGGCGGCCAGTGTAAATTCCGGGCCTTGCCTCGGTAGTACCCTGCATCGATGCCCGAGCTGGTATCCGGTCCCAGTTTTTCCGACTTGGGGCCGGCGCCGATCCCCGCCTGCGTCGGGACAGGCCCAGGCCAGTGCTACAGTTTTGTTGATAACAAAGCACATTCAAGCTTCGTTCCTTCAATTTGACCTTCTGCACGTACGCTTGTGCCGCGGCGGGTGACGGGACGCGGGTTTGTGGTGTCGGCCGGTTCCAGCAGATGCCTTGGCACTCCATACGGTGCGGCCACCTTTTTGGGCGGCCATTAGGTCCGCCCCTACGACCTCGAGCGGGGTGCACTAGCCCGCCGCCATTCTCCGGTTCGCTTTTGCATTAACGACATACCCGATCATTTGTTTCAACAACATGCCCGCTTCGGTCTGTCATTTTTAACACTTCTTCGCGCCGGTCACGACGGAGAAAGAGACTCAGCATCTGGTGACTGACCCGTGATACCTCAAACCCGGAGCC
>JBOGKI010000267.1:0-6713 GCA_050745605.1 Terriglobia bacterium
GGACCTTGCTGCGGACGTGCAGAGGCTCTTTAAGGAATTGAACAAGCCGGGAAGCTCCCCCCAATCGAAATAGATGGGCGGAACGCGGAACGGGACGGCTCGAAATCTAAGTGGCCCTATCGGTAATTTGTGGACGAGGTACGCCGCTTCACGTTAGCGTCTCCGCCTGGATCATGGCCCACTCCTAAGTAGCGACTAGCCACGGCCAGTGTTTTCCTGACCGGGGGCTTGGCGGCGGGTGGCGCGCTCTCCGCCTTCGGGTCGCCGACATAAAAAGCAATGTCGCCGCCACCCGCGATAAACGCAGGCCTCGAAAGAAAGGTCGGCGCCACCCGCCAAATTTCTGGAATCAGTCAGCTTCCGGGCGAGTGACGGCCCACTCGGAAAGTGCCCCACCGGTTTTTTCCGGTAGGGGTTGGGTGCATCGCTTATGTCTTGGGAATAACTCAACACGAAAGAAAAACGCTCGTCGCGACCCCCGCACTCATTTCACCAGCCAGATCAGGGGCGCCAAGCCCAGCACTGCCAGCCCCGTCAGGAACAACAAACTTTGCATGCCGGTCTTGCGGTCCGCCAGACTGTAGGCATAGATCCCCTTCACGATGTTGTTGCTGGCCGTGGCGATGACGATGCCTGCGGCGGCCACCTTAATCGTAATGAGCGTGCCCAAAGCTTGGGTCATTCCCATGATGAAGGGGGTGATGTCCGTGATGCCGGTTAAGGCTCCGAGCGCATAGACGCCGCCCTTGCCGAGATGAGCGGCCGCGAGGTGAGATAACGAGAGAATCACGATAAACAGCAGCGCGAAGAGGAGCGCGGCGCGCATTTCCAGTGGATTTTTCGGCTCAAATTCCCGGGCCGGCTGGCCCGTCTGCACGTCGGAGCGCCGCGACCACCACCATCCAAAACCCGCGCCGATCACGGTCAAAACCATGAATGGCAAGGCCAGAGCCAGGGTCAGACTCCAACTGAAGAACGCGACAAGGATAACGACCCGGATGAAGGTGACGCCGGAGGCTACCAGAATGCCCCCTGCAAAGAGATGGGGATGATCCTCCTGCTTCGCCCGGCGGGCCAGAACCACCGTGGTCACCGTGGAAGAGTAAGCCCCGCCCAGGAGCGCGGAAAGAATCACGCCGCCCCGGCTTTTCGTCACTTTCTGCAACACGTAACTCGCATAGGAAATGGCGCTGACCGCCACCACCACTAACCAGGTCTTGAAGGGATTCAGGTGGAACGCGGTGAAATCTTTGTCGGGCAGGACCGGCAGAATCACGGCGGTGAGCAGAAGAAACTTCGTAAAGGTGAGAATTTCCTCCGGCGGGAAACGCCGGGTGAGGTTCTCGAGTGCTGCCTTGAGCTCGAGGAGCAGCACGCAGGCCACGCCGATCGCGGTGGCAATCCAGAAGTCGCCATCGTAAACCAGCGCGCCCAACAGGTAAGTGGCGAGCGCCGACATCTCCGTGGTAATGCCAGCGGCTTCCTCGGCCCTCAGTTTGTGCCAGTAAGACAGCCAGAGAAAACCGGCAATGGCGAGAAGGCCCAGCGCCACCGGAACCATGTGGCCGTGGGAGAGTAGCGCGAGGGAATAGCCAATCAGGCCGATCAGCGGAAAGGTGCGGACTCCGCCCAAGGCGTAACGTGGCGCAGCAGCCTTGTGCTCCTCGCGCTCCAGGCCGATCATAAACGAAAGCAGCAGCACCAGGAGGATTTTGACCGCGTCCGGCGGCAACCACCCGTAGATATTGGTCAGCATCGCCCTTGGCTTTCCCGTTCTCAGGTTGGTTAAATGGAAATTCCGGCAGCACGCCCCGGTCCGGTGCGCTGCTACAGAATAAACCCGTCATGCAAATTTGCAATTCCAATTCGTTGTGGGTTCGGCATTTCCCGGGAAAAGGCCCACGGCGAGAACAACGCTCGCCGTGGCTACCCCCGCCAGGATTCTCCACCTATTTCAGAGACACCGCGCCGGCAGTGGGCCAGTGTTACAATCGATGAGACCCGACGACGATGGCTGGCAAAGAACAGATTGAGTTGATCAAGACCTTCGAGACGACGCGAGAGGCGAACCCGCTCTTCTGTCACCAAGAATTTTTGGAGAAGCTCGCCGCACAGCGCCACAGCTCCATTGGCAGGCGGGCAGTCTTCCTGATGCAACGCCTCGCCGTGGATGTCCGGCGGCTGCATTACAAGGCCACGCAGGGCGCCAATCGCGGCTGGCGGCGCTCGCGGCTCGGGGGGAATCAGGGGAGCCACTTCTACGCCTGGTGGGCGCCCAAGCATGCGGTCCCGTTGAAGGAGTCGGATGGATTCTCCGGCGCTCCCGAGGGCGCGCTTTTCCTGCGGGACATTCGCCATCATGACGATCACTCGACGCTGGCGCCGCATTCCTTTGAAACTCACTATTTACCGCTGACGGTGAGCGATCTTCGCCATGAAGAATATGGTCCATCACCCTGGACTCATCCCCAGGTACGGTTTGCTTCGGCGCGCCAGCCCGTGAGAATGCTCAAGGGCCATCCCGGCTCTGGCAAGACCACTGCCCTGTGGCACGCTGCGGACTCCGCCGCCGCCGAACGCGTGCTGTACGTAACCTATTCGCGCGATCTGGCGGCGCTGGCCCGGGACTATTTCGATCGCTATTGCTCCTCCCACAAGCGTTTTGACGTGGTCACGTTCCCAAACCTGATCCGGCAAATCCTCCGTCTGGCCACGCCCGTGGCGTCCGAGCGTGATTCGCGGCTGCGTTTCCTCCGCGATTTGGCGCCATTTGCCCGCAGCCTGGGCGCGTGGACCCACTGCCAGTCCGCCCTCTACGATGAATTCCACGCACATCTGGCCGGCGACGCGCTTCCCGTCGCCATCGGCCGCTTCGCAGCCTCAAAGCAGGCGCGCGTCTCCGATGAGTCTTATCGGGAACGCCGCACACGATACCTGGGCCCGAAGGCTACCACCTCCGCCCTCGATGCCGCCACTCGCCTTGAGCGCTGGGATCCTGGCGCCCTGGCGGATCGCTACTTTCCGGAACTGGCGCTCTCCTGGCGCGCTGTTCAGCGTTTGCATGCCGGCGCCACGGCGCCGACCATCGAACCGGCGCTTCTCAACTTTGACTGTATCGCCGTGGACGAGTGCCAGGACCTGACACCCATCGAGGCGCTGGTTTTGGTGGAGCTGGCCTCGCTGAACAATCGGCGCCACCGCGCTCCGGTGCCGCTGCTCCTGGCGGGAGATGAAGCGCAGACGGTTCGCCCCACCGACTTCGAATGGGGCTGGTTCAGCGACTTGCTACACTCCCGCGTGGGCACGCCTTCGGAATACAAGCTGGCGGCCAACCTGCGCAGCCCCCGCCGCATTGCCGAGCTCGTCAATCGCGTCTGGGACCTGTATTCCCAGATCGAGAAACAGGAACGGCCGTCCGGCACGGGCTACGCCGAAATCGACGACGACGCCACCGACCAAATCCTTTATTGCACCGCCGTACCTGGCCCGGAGCTGGACGGGTTGCTGACTTCACTCTCGGCCCGGGAGGGGCTGGCCTTGATTACCCTCGAGGACACCGTTCCGGCATTTGTTCCCGAAGCCGCGCGCTCCGCGGTGGTCACGGTTCGTGAAGCCAAGGGCCTCGACTTTCACTCAGTGTGCGTGATTGATGCCGGGCACCACGTCGAGCGAATCCTCCGAGAAGAAGAACGACGGCGAACCGGTTCTGACATCGAAGACCTGCGTAAGCGGCTCGCCATTGATCAGTTGCGGGTGGCGCTCAGCCGGCCCGCCGAGCGGCTGCTCTGGATCGACATCAACCCGACCGATCGAGTGGTCCGGGAAAGCATCGCTTTTCTGAACGGCGACAGTCTCGACGGGGGCATCTCCTCCAGCGTCCCCGCGGCCGTGCTGAAAACCCTTGAGGAGGATGAGTTGGATGCGGAGGAGCGCGTCCAGCGATGCCAGGCCGATGCCCGACAGTATCTGGAGATCAAGCCGGAAATGGCCTGGTCCCGTGCACAGCAGGCGGTCACTTTGCTGGGGCGGCCAGGCGAACAGGCCGCGGTTACGGATGAATCGGCGCGCGCGGCCACCTACCTCACGCTGGCGGAGATTTGTTTCATCCTGGGCTTTCGCAACGCCCGGCTCGCGGCGGAGCTGGGGAGGCCGGATCTGTTCGCGGAGGCGCGGCGTGCGGCGTCGAATGCCGGTCGTTACGGTCTGGCCTCCGTGATTCAGGCCGTTGAACAGGTTCATCGAGCCTCCGCTGAGAATCGTCTTCAGGCGCTCGGCGGACTGGCACACGTTCTGCCCCGCCACAAAAACGAGGTGGAACCCTGGCTCCGGCTGGAAATCCAGGCAAAGTCGCAAGAGTGGATCGACCTGCTGGAGGCGGCGGTGGTCACCGCGCACAATGCCGCCGTGCTCGTCAACCTCCTCCCGCCTTTCTATGAGGCCCTCGACGTGCCGGACCGGATTGCCCGAACCCAGCGCGTGCAGCAACGGGCGATTCAGTTGCTCGTCAAGGAGAAGCAGTTTGCGCCGGCCTTGGCAGCCGTGCGCAGCCTTGCCGAGCGCCAGCCGAAAGTGGAGGCGGTGTGCCTGGAAGGTCTGGGTGATTTCCGCAGCGCGGCGGAGTGCTATCGGGCGGTGGGAGAGCTCAAGCAAGCCCTCAATTGCTATCGTTCGATTCCCGATCTGGCCGCGGCTTTAAACCTCGTGCGCGAGATGGGCGAGCACCCTGCCGCTTCGGCCCTGGAGTGGATGTCAAAATTGCAAGCTCTGGTCGCAGAGCGGCCGGACAAGTTCACCAAGACGGTGACGCCAGCAGAAAAGAAATTCCTCGAGGAACTGCTGGAACAGAGCCTGGGTGTTACCCGGCGCAAGCGGGCGCCGGGCACGACTCCCCGAAAGAAAGCTCCAACTCAACGCAAGCGGGCGGCAACAAAAGCCGGGCCCAACAAAGCGTCCGACTCTTGAGCTTTCTGATGTTCCCTATCGAGGAGTGCCAATTATAGCGGCACCAAAGGCTGTGGCGGCGCTCGGAGGCTGCCCCGCTGCATGGCAGGGAGCGCCGAAAAACCGGCGGTCGCAGACCAAGTGAGAGGGACCCTCGCCAATGCCGAAATCTCGAGAGCGAGAGAAGCCGGCGAGGCGCGCTCTGGCTCTCTGATGGGCCGGGCCGAGATCGCTGCGGACACATGAAGGGAACGCGCAACACGAGTGGTCAACTGACTTCCGTACAGGGCCTGTTTTCAAATTGGCACTAAACGTTTTATATCACACTTCCACGTAAATCACGAGCGAATTCTCCCACTTCGTTGATAAGGCATCAGGGCCGGTTGGGTCCGCCACTCTTTGCTTCGGCGCATGCCTCTCCTTGCCCGGCTCTGGCGCCGGTGGCCGCACGAAAGACCCTGGCGGTAAGCGCCGCAAACGATACCGGCCCATGCGGGAGCTGAGCACAAATACTCTACACGGACGGACCGGCGTCGCGGGCAACGCGAAAGCCGTAATCGCTGTACTGAAAGCTGGGCGGAATGCTGGAGCGTGCGGCGCAGCGGCTGACCTTCACGTGATGCCGCCAGGAGCCACCCCGTGACGCGCGCCGCTCACCTTTATCCGGGCCTTGCGGATTGCGGTCTGGCGAAACGCTGTAATAATTCCGGTCAAACCAGTCCGCACACCATTCGTGAACGTTTTCCCCGATGTCAAAGAGGCCATGCGCATTGGGCGCATCCCGACCTACTGGCAGCGGGCTCTTGACTTCGCCCTTCCATCGGCGGATATACGAAGGCCAGGAATCCGGCGGCTCGTCACCCCATGCATAAAGAATCTCTTCGCGGCCTCCACCCGCGGCGCGTTCCCACTCAGCCTCAGTCGGCAGGCGGTAGTGGTGTCCCGTGAGCCCACTGAGCCACTCGCAATACTTCACCGCTTCCAACCAGCTTACGGAGACCACGGGTTGCTCGGGATGATTGAAATCAGGATGGTTCCACTCCGGTGGAGGAGAATGGCCGGTGGCCGCCAGAAAAACTGCGTAATCGCGGTTTTGAACCTGAAGGACAGCAAGGTCAAATGCATCAATCCACACCCGGTGGACAGGCTTTTCATCGTCGCGGCCTTCGTTACACCCCATCAGGAAGATGCCGCCTGGAATGGGCGCGCACCGCGGCTCCTCGAAATCTTGCGGCAGCGCGTAAGCCATTCGTGATGCTGGGATCCCCTTGTTCATCTCGGTCATAAGGCTGCCATCGCGAGGCGCGCCCGGAAATGCAAATCCGTGCCAGGCGGGTTTTAGGTTGCGCAAGTTCCCGTAAATTCCTTAACATCTGAGTTTACTCGAAACCAACGCGCCGTGCGGAACGAGCTTGGACGGGGGTAGTGGGTCACTGGGTTTCTGTAGCGGCGGTCGGAGTTTACCCTGGAAGGGACCGCCGTTGTTGATTCCGCATCGTTTTCGGCGCTCCTAGAACGCCGCTACAGCGAACTGCACCATTACCTGGATAGGAACGTCAGCGTCTTTCATCGAGCCGCGGGGCGGACCGGGAATGGAACCATGTCGAAAAAGCATCTTCAAACCATCCGGAAACAATTCACCAAAACGGCCGACGCCTTTATCGAGCACTATCCGCGGGATACTCCGGACACGCTGGCGCAGAGACTGGACTTTCCAAAGCCGCAGCCCGATGATCGCATGCTGGACGTGGCTTGCGGAGGCGGAACGTGGG
>JBOGKI010000268.1:0-6672 GCA_050745605.1 Terriglobia bacterium
CTGTGAGCGCCGGAAAACGGCGGTCATAGACCGCCGCTACCGCCGCCGTGCGCGTTCGTACGGCGCTCTGTGAGCGCCGAAAAACGGCGGTCATAGACCGCCGCTACGGCTGCCGTTCGCGCTAGTACGACACTCCGGGCGTCGGATCACCGGCGGACCGCTACCGGAACGTCTCCTTCTTCACCGCGAGCCTTTCGATGCGGGCGGCATTGGGCGTGAACCCGAGGCCGGGCGTTTGCGGAACCCGAATCGTGCCGTGATCTGTCACCACCACTTCGGGCTGGATGATGTCCTCCGCCCAATAGCGGCGGCTGGCGGAAACGTCGCCGGGCAGGGTGAAGCCCGGGAGCGAGGAGAGCGCGATGTTGTGAGCCCGGCCGATGCCGGATTCCAGCATTCCCCCGCACCACACGGGAATGTTTTTCGCCCGGCAGACGTCATGCACGGCGCACGCCGAGGTGAACCCCCCCACGCGTCCCAACTTGATATTGATGATCTTGCACGCGCCCACTTCAATGGCTTTCCGGGCGTCGTCCGCGGAGTGGATGGATTCATCCAGGCAAACCGGGGTCCTCAGCTCCTTCTGCAGCCGCGCGTGGTCCAGAATGTCGTCCCAGCCCAGGGGCTGTTCCACCATCATCAGATTAAACCGGTCGAAGAGCTTCAAGTGCTCAAGG
This sequence comes from Terriglobia bacterium, assembly GCA_050745605.1. Taxonomy (GTDB): domain Bacteria; phylum Acidobacteriota; class Terriglobia; order UBA7540; family UBA7540; genus CALCEB01. The sequence continues at coordinate 678 of JBOGKI010000268.1, forward strand.
TCAGCGAGCGTATAGGCAGAGTTGGCGTCGGCCATCAGATGGATTTTGGGGAATTTCTGGCGGATGCGGTTCAGCACTTCCACATCCCAACCGGGCTTGATCTTCACCTTGATGCGTTGATAGCCGGCCGCGACCTCGCGCTCAATCTTTTGCAGTAATTCGTCAATGGTATTCTGTATGCCAATGGAAACGCCGCAGGGAATCTCACCCAGGGTTCCGCCGATCAAGCGGGCGAGTGGAACTTTCCTCTGCTGCGCTTCGATATCCCATAGAGCGTTTTCCAGGGCCGCCTTCGCCATGTTGTGGCCGCGAACGGGCCGGAAGCAGGCGGGAAGATCCGAGGGCGAGGACCAGCTCTTGCCGGTCGTCCAGGGAATCAGGAAGTCGCGCAGGATATGCCAGGCGGTTTCCGGCGTTTCATAATTGTAGAAGGGCATTTCTCCACACGTCACCTCGCCCCATCCGGTCACGCCGTCCGCCACCGCCTTCACCAGCACCATGCGCCGCTCCGTGGTGCGGCCGAAACTGGTCTCAAAAAAGTGCACCAGTGGCATGCGGATTTCCAGGAGCTCCATCAACTCGATCTTCATGGGAAGCGTCTCCAATCTCGTGTGCGCGGCGCCGCTACAGTTCACTTCGGCAGATTTAAATCCGCAGATCGGTCCAGCAGATACCGCCCTTGCACCCCATCCACCGTAAATCCGGTGATCACCAGACCTCTGTGCAAAAGACGGATCAGCCGCGTCCGGACCTTTGCCTGTGCGCTTCGAGCTTGGCGCGGATGATGATCCGCCCAGGACTCCATGTCTCCCGGAATCTCAACTTCCGCTGCCGGCTGAGTGGCCGGGTCGCGCGGCGGCCTGCCTTCCAGCGCCAGCTTCACCCGGGGCGACTTCAGCCACCACTCACAAATCAGACGGTCGCTGGGCAGCCCCTGTTGCAGGCGGCTCTTCACCGCCCCGTAATAATCCGGCACGTAGCGCCGCGCGATGGCGCCCAGGCGTACCAGATTCAGGAAGGCGTTCTTGGCGCGCATCGGGTCAAACGTCCACTCGATGCATTCAATGCCCGCTTGCAGCGCCAGCCGCCGCTGCTCCAGCTTCAGGCGCTGGCCCAGGCCGCGATTCTCATGCCCCACCGCAACACCGAGCCCGAGCGAATGAATATACCGCCGCTGGCCGTGCCAGGCGGGCATGCCCATCAGCACACCCACCATCTCACCACCCGGCGCGAAGGCGCCCAGCACCATTCCGCCGATCCTTTGCAGGTTCACCAATAAGCGCACCGGATAGACTTCATCTTCCGAATATCCCCAGATTTTCCTCTGCAGCTCCACACAGCTTGCCAACTCCGCAAGCGTCCGGCAGGACCGGATGACGTATCTCATCTCACCTCGCAGGTTGCTGAGAAAATCTTTTCGGCTGTCATTCTGATGGGAGACTTCATGAACCTTCGGCCCGCCACCATGCATGAAAATGACGTAGGGGCACCGCCTGCGGCGCCCTGGGGCAGGGCAAGCCCTGCCCCTACGGCGGGACGCCGAGCAACTGGCGTATTCTCAACGCTGCATCCAGCTATTTTCAGGGCAGCGAAGAATCCAAGCCATTTATTTTCAATACGATAAGCGGATGCTTCGGTCGGCATGATAAATCAGGGCTTCTCAGTAACGCGCTCGGCACGTTTGACTGCGTTCCACAACGCATCAAGCTCGCGGGCGTCCATGTCGCGGATAACTTTTCCCCGCTCGCTCGCCCGCGCTTCCAGGGCCTTGAACCGCAGCGTGAATTTCTGATTGGCCCGGCGCAGACAGCTTTCCGGATCAGAACGCAAATACCTCGCCACATTGGACACCGCGAACAAAAGATCCCCGACTTCCTCTTCCACGCGGCGGGAGTCCACGTGCTTCGCGCCCTCCAGCTCCAACCGCAGCTCGTGAATTTCTTCTTCCACTTTGTCAAGCAAGCTCTGAATGTCCGGCCAGTCAAAGCCGTTTTCGGCGGCGCGGTTTCCAATCTCGTGGGTCTCGAGCAAAGCCGGAAGCCGGCGTGGGATTCCATCAAGGATGGACCTCTCCGGAGCCTCTGCCGAGCCGTTTCGGACAATGGCGCCAGCCGCCATGCCCCCGGCTTCCGCCTTTTGCTCACTTTCCTTCACCCGCAGCCAGCTCTCCAGCGCTTCTTCGGCGCTGCCGGCTCGCGCCCCCCCAAATACGTGTGGGTGGCGACGCACCAGCTTTTCATGAAGCTTCCGCGTCACGTCATCAATCGTGAAGCGATTTTCCTCCTCGGCCAGCCGCGAGTAGAAAATCACTTGAAACAGCAGGTCGCCCAACTCCTCCTCAAGACCCTGGTAGTCGCGCCCGTTAATGGCATCCACTACCTCGTAGGCCTCCTCCAGCATGAGGCCTTTCACCGAATCGTAGTTCTGGGCGCGATCCCACGGGCAACCGTCCGGGCCGCGCAACCGCGCCATCAGATCAACAAGCTTGGAAAAGCTCTGATCGGGCAAGTTCACTCCAGGCTCACCCCTGTCCCTGCTAAATTCTCGACTTTTGGCGCCGCCGCAGGGCGGACGCCCGGCCCGCCCCTACGATCCCGCCGCGTGGGCAATTTTTCACCAGACCGCGCTCCGGTTGCCAGAATCATCGACGGAGGTAAAGTTCGTACCCCGCAATGCGGGCGAAAGCCAGGGGAGTAATGTACCAATTCGGACTTGAGATTGGCAAGAAGGGTCATCTTGCGTTTCGGATCGCCGTTTGGCCGTCGCGGGCGCAGCGCCAGGCGATGGGCAGGAAACAGGCCAGGGCATCGCGCCGTCTGTCGGCAACCCGCATGTGCGAGCGTCGATTTGTTGATAACAAATGACATTCAAGCTTCGTTCCCTCCGTTTACACGCGACACGCTGGCGATGCCCCGGGCGCGGTGCTGGGGCGGAGGCGCCCGCCCTGCCGCCGTAATCATTTGTCGAGGCTGAGCGATTTGTTGATAACAAAGCACATTCAAGCTTCGTTCCCTCGATTTGACTCTCAGCCGATATTCGCGCCGACCGGGAGCGACAACCACACCCGCTGCCAGCCCCAGCCGACGATATTGGATCTCTAGTGTAGTGTCCAGTAGTTGGGTGAACAATGTAGCGCCGCCGTCCCGGCGGCACTTGCCGGCAAAGCCTGCCCTGAGCGAAGCGAAGAGATGCCGGCGCTATGGGCCGACCAATTGTTTGCTCTCAACAACATGCCCGGTTCGGTCTCGCAGCTTTAACGTCCCTTTTTTCGCGCTCGGCGCTAGCGAGACGCACCGGCCGCCGTTCTCTTGATGTCGATCACCGAGAACGAAAGGCTGAATGCCGTCATAAATCGGAGCAAGCATCGATCAAAGCGTAGCACATTCGCTCGGAACCGATGAGACAGGTGAGACAAGTGAGACGAACAATTTTGGTCATGGCTTTTCACAAGCTGCAAAGGCGGGAGTCATGCGGAGCATGATATTCCTTGCCGCCGCCGCGCTTCGGGATGCCGCCTGTCGCGGCAACGCTACGGAGGGCGAGAGGCCCCCCGCGTTCGATCGATGGCCTGATGCCGCATTCCAAAGATTTGCGGAGGTGCCGGCGCAAGATAGGATTGACACCCAAGCCGTTGCGGGGAATATTAGAATGCGAATCAGTTTGCAGGGAATTCGGCTCGACTGAGATATTGACCTCGGGAACTGCGAGCGCGAGCTTTCCGTCAATTTCAGGAGTAGAGCGAAGAAACCAATGGTGTTCAAGGCCCAACGGGCATCAGCCCAGGCGCCCACCTACCCGCCGGCCGGCTGGCAGCCCGAAAAGGAATTACAAGGCGGGCCGCCGCGCAGCGTCCGCCTGACATGGAAACATGCCATGGTCCTGGTCATAGCCTTGTCGTTGCTCTTCCTTCTCTTCGTGGGAGTGGTGCTGCCCGTCGCGGGCCGCGTTTATGTGCTGCATTCCGGCGCTCCAGCCACTGGGACCATCGTCAAACTGCATGAAACCGTAACCCACGGCCGCCACGGGCCCGTTCGCCGCTATTTCCTCGCCGTGCAGTACCAGACGCCGGCAGGCCGCATCCTCAAGCCTACTGAAGTGAGTTTGAGGACCTATCGCACGGCTCACCTTGGCGAGCCCATCGCCATCCACTTCCTGAAGTCCCACGCGGACCAATTCATGGTGGATCAGGATCAGAACTTTCAGATCGGCCCGGCAACGGTGATCATCATCGTCGAGCTGGTGCTGGCCATCATCTTGGCAAGATTGCTCACCACCGAGCTTAAGATCGTGCGGAATGGCAGGGTGCTACCCGGCATGATCGTCTCCTTGCGCTCGACGCCCCGGCGGTCGATGGTTGTCTACTTCGAACACCAGGGCGCGCCCTATCAGGTCCGAGTCGCGCAAAAGAAAGGTGTTTCGATTGCGGGATGGGAACCGGGCAAGGCCATGACACTCCTTCTGGAGAACGGGACGCAGGGTCCGCCGCCATCAAGACCCCGCGTGGTGCCATATCCGTATTCGATTTTCAAGTGTACGGAAAGGTCGTGATGAGAGATAACAGACGACGGTAGTGGAACAGTTTGCTGTAGCGGCGCTCTATGAGCGCCGAAAACGATGTGGAATCAACAACGGCGGTCATAGAAGCCAAACGGACTCACTAGCGAGACGAGAGACAAGTAGCCGGCTCCTGGGTTTTATCTGGTCACTTGTCTCTCGCCTCTGTCCTTGAGTTCCCTCGCTTCCATGAGAATAGCGGGATGCGGCGTTGAAAATACGCCAGTTATTCGGCGTCCCGCCATACGCGCGGGGCTTGCCCTGCCCAGGGCGCCGCAAGCGGCGCCCCTGCGCCATTTTCATGCATGGTGGTGGGCCGAAGGCCCATGAGGTCTTCGCTCAGGATGGCGGGGTTGGCAACGTTTTTCGGCATGCCGCCGGGCAGCCCCGGGACCCTGTTTCGCACAACGCTGTGGAAAACGCGAGAATGATGGAACTCCGCGGGCCTCGATTCGTATGAGAGGGTAAGGGAGGCGCGGAGGAATAGCGATGGTCAAGTTCCTGCTGTGGTGTATTCTCCTGGTGCTGTGTTGGCCCCTGGCGCTTTTGGCGCTGGTTCTCTATCCCATCGTCTGGCTCATCTTGCTGCCGTTTCGTCTTGCCGGCGTCGTGGTTGAAGGGGTGTTTGCACTGCTTGCCGGTATCATCCTCTTTCCCGCCCGCCTGCTGCGCGGCCCCAGCCGCGTGTGAAGTCAGTCGCGCCCTTGTTTCGCAAGCCATTGAGCCATCTCGCGACCAGACTCTCGCTTGACCTTCAAAAACCCCGCGCACTCGCCGGCGCTCGACCCGGCGCCTTGTGATATACTTTGCCGCAGCAATTGACCTCGTGCGATGAAAGTCTGCCCACACTGCGATACAACGTATCCTGACGCCGTCGCGTTTTGTCCACAAGACGGCGCGGGGCTTCAGCAACAGGGTGAATGGTCCGAAGGCTGCGTGGTTCGCGGAAAATACCGCATCCTGAGTAAAGTCGGTGAAGGCGGCATGGGTGCCGTGTACAAGGCTCTGCATGTCGCGTTTAACGAACTGCGCGCGCTCAAGGTGATTCGCCCTGGTCTGGTCCGCGATGAAGTGTTCGTAAAGCGGTTCAGGCAGGAGGCGGTGTTTGCCCGAAGGCTCCAGCACCCCAATGCCGTGCGCGTTGACGATATCGATGAGGCTGACGATGGGCGGCCCCTCATCGTCATGGAATTTATCGAAGGAGAGAATCTGAAGGGATTGATCGGCGCCGAAGGCCCTTTGCCGGTGGAACGCGTGTGCTCGGTGGCCAAGCAGGTGGCCTCCGCCCTGCAAGCTGCTCATGCTATGGGGATGATCCATCGCGACATCAAGCCGGCCAACATCGTTCTTGTGCCGTCACCAGAAGGAGAGCAGGCGAAGGTACTCGATTTTGGTATCGCCAAGATCAAGGAGGCGCGTGCACAAGAAACTTCCCTCAACA
>JBOGKI010000269.1:0-6669 GCA_050745605.1 Terriglobia bacterium
CCACTCGACTGGCCAGCTATGGTTTGCCGGGAATCGCGGCTGAGATACACTTGGTTCCCCCGGATTTCACTGAAATCCGGGGGAATAACACTCTTCTGACAGTCAGAAAAACGAGAGCTGTTGGGGAGGATCTTCCACCGGCTTCCGTTTTTTCCCAAAGTAGACTTCCATCTTTTCATACTGGCGGTCCGTTACAGAGATCAGCCGCACCTGGCCGTGGCTGGGCAGCGCGGCGTGCACGTGCCGCCGCAGCACTTCCTCGGCCTCTTCACTGGGCAGGTAGCGGGCATACACCGAGTATTGCATCATGGTGAAGCCTTTGCGCAGCAGCGCCTTGCGGAACTGCGCGTATTCGCGCCGCAGCTCTTTATCATCCACGGGCAAATCAAACATGGCGAAGAGCCACATGGCGCGATATCCGGAAAGCGCGAAGCGGCTTTCAGGCATCCCGGATCACCGGAATCTCCAGCTTGGCCGCGCTCCCATCCACAACCGCTGCCAGCGAAAAGGCGCAGCGGGCCACCCAGTCGAACAGCGTACGGCATTCCTGCTGGCTGCTGAAGCGGCCCAGCAGCGGTTCCAGCAAAGCGCGCTTGGCTTCGCGGTCGAGCGTCACCCCGTCTCCCTGCTCTTTGGCGAGCTGCGCCGCCACCCGGTCGACCAGAGGCCGGAAAGGCTCCATCAGGTCGTCGGCCAGGCAGAAGGTGTCATAGCGATTGCGGTGGTGCAGGCCGAAGGTGGGATGCAATCCCGCCGCGCAGATGGCGCGGGCCACCATGGCGCGCAGCACGGCATAACCGTAGTTCAGAAGCGGGTTCACGCCATCCCCTTCCGGCAAGCGCCGGAAACTTTCACCCAACAAAGCGGGCCAATAAAGGCGCGCGGCATGGGCTTCCAGGTTCCCGGCGTCGCCGGAGCGCACGCGGCCGGCCATCATCGCAAGGCCGCGATCGCTTCCAGTTTTCTCTTCAAGGACGCGCGCCTGGGCGGCGATTTTGGCACGCACGATCTGCTGCCATAGCCGCTTGCGCGCCGGGAGCCCAAGCTGGGCCTGCGCGGCATAACGCTCAGTTTGCAGGTAATGCGTGGCGAGCGGCAGCATCAGGGCGGCAGGCTGGCGTTTTTCGTCGCAGGCGATGAGAAGTCCGCCCGCGCCGGCAATGCCGGAAATCACTGCCAGCGTAAAGGTGACTTGGGGATGGGCGGCCACCAGCACGGCAATATCTTCGAGCGGCATCGTCTGCTGTTCACCGTCTTGCGGACGGACCACCAGCAGGCCATTCCGCACCGAGAGGTGCGCGGGCTGTTCCGAAAAGTCAAGAATTCGCTCAGTCACGGGTTTCGAAGACCTCGCCGAGCGGACTGACGACAATCTTCCTCGTGTTCCATTTGAAGAGCTCACTCGGCGACTTGGTCACGCGATCTGGGAATTTTATGTTCTGCCGGGCGTCAGCGATGTGGACCATCTCCACTTTGATCGAGCTGGGCCGCTTTTCCTCCTGGCTTATTGATTTGACCACGAGCCTTACCCGGCCAGACATTTCCTCTTCGCCCGTGAGTCTTCGCCCGATGAGCTTGGTGCCGTTTCGCTCCGCGTCGCATTCCAGTATCTCGCCAGGGGCGACCGAGAATTTGAACTTGGTGTGTTCCCCAAAACCATCCGTCTTAATCGGTGTCGGCCTCTGAGCCCCGCGTTTTTTTTCGTCTCGCAGCCTCTGCAACGCCTCCAGGACGGTAACAACACCGTCGCTACTCCACCCCATCTCTCTCTCAGGATTCTCCGGATCAAGAATCGCGTAAACCTCCAGATGGTGATTGCTCTCCGGCTTAACAAAGCGGGCGCGGTAGCCCTTTCCCACCTTTCGCGTTTTGACGGTCTCGTTAATTCGGACCTTTCTGATCGGAACGTTCGGGCCGTCAGCCGTGTCGAAGGACAACGGGGCCTCGGCAAAGACCTTCTTCGGCTGGCCGCCGCCTTGCCCGGAGAGCCTGGCTTGTGCGAGCCTCCGGACGCCGGGGTCGGCAATCACATTGTCGCTCATCACATCCTTCTCGCTGAGTTCAGTAAGGAACACGCGGTGGCGCCTGATCCCTTTGCCGTACTGCTCGTCGTCCACGGAGTAGTTCGTGTCCTTGTGCAGGGAGCCCGATACCTTCTTTGAAACTCGGTGCGAGACCACGATGCGCCCAAGCACCTCCGCCCTTAGCTCATTGCGGAATCCGTCCCAGGGTTCGTCAAGGTGGCCGAATCGCCCAGGGCGGTCAAGCTGCTTCCTCCTTGCAGCTTCATTGAGCCGCGTGGCCATTCCCTGATCGGTCACGGCGATGACGGCGGCGTCCACCGCATGGTTCCGATGATCGTCGCGACGCTTAGAAACTCTTCCGCCGTCCGTGGTTGGTCCGTCCTCCAGGATAGAATTCAAGCCCCAAGCCTCGCGGAAGTGATGAGTCAGCCCACCGGACCTCACCTGAACTCGAAGATTGCCATCTGTATCCGCGCGGCCGCCGTAGAGCAAGGCGACATAGTCAGCCGCCAAGCGCGAGGCGTATGCTGAGTCGTTGAACTGGCGGGCCTCTCGCGCCTTAAGAAAATCATCGAGCGCTTCGTGATTCATTTTGAAGCGTCTCAGCTTTTCCTGCACGGCGTTCTTATCCCCTGCGAAGTCATCCACACACCGGAGCATTTTGTCGTAGTGGTCGGGATCGCCTCCGTTTTCCGGCGCGAAGGCCTCCCACGGCGTTCTGTTGCCCTTTCTTGCGTTACAGTCGGCATGGCAGAGCACCTTGTTGACATAGGAGTCGTCAAGAGATCGCTCCCTCGGGATGATGTGGTCGACCTGATACTCGGAATCATCCCCGAACAACCTGGTTTTTGACATGCCGGTGAGGCAGTACGGGCACTTGTTGCCGATTCTGTCTGCCTCATGCCACAGCTTTAGCTTCTCGATATCCCTGGGAGAAGCTTGCGGGATAGGGGCCTCCCGCCAGATTTCCTCGCGCATGGCCTTGTTGACTCTATCGCGTGAGAAGTTCTCCTTCCATATTCTCTCCCGAGCGTCTTTGGGCTTTTTGAGTTCTCGCAAGAGCTCTACATGGACTCTGGCCGGCAGCCCGAAGCGCTCGATGACGGCGTTAACCACCTTACGCAATTCCGTCAGACTTCGAATGACAATCGGATTGCGCACCACGCCGACACGCCTGGAGGTCTCCTCGGCGCTGACCGGGGGGAGGAGCGGAAGGGGCTCGTGCCGTTCTGGTGCGGCGGTGACAACCCGCTCACAGGCTTCCAGATATGGGACGCCGGTGTCGGCGAGGCCGATGAGATTCTCGACGTTTCCCGGAGTGAGCTCGCGATAGTGTGAAGACAGAGCCCCATACGGAAAGCCGCGTTCGAGCAAGGGCATGAAGCGGGCAATGGCCTTGAGTGATAAGTTGCCGTAGCCATCCTCAAAGGTGATATTGAGGAAGCGCTCCAGCGCATCTTCCACGTCCTCGACGCTCCGATTCCGCAGGTATTTCTCTGCGCGCCGCTCCCTCAAGCTCAGGTCCCGCACGCTAAGGATGCTGAAGGCGTCCCCCGCGATCTTTACTTGTGCATCCTCGAGGAGCTGAGACCAGCGCTCACCAAGAACGCTAAAGAGCTGCGCCCCGGTGTCGTTGCCTGGCATCTCGGCCTCCTCTTTGTCGCGTTGCAGGTTTATCGATTGCCGTTTGGTCAGGCCCAGCAGTTCCCGTACTTCCTTAAACTTCATACTTCGCATTCGCTCCAGCTTGCTGATGAGCTTCGCGCGCTGCGCGTTTGTCAGGTCTTGCTCGGCGCCGCCGGGAACGCGATACTTGAAGTTGTTCACAACCTGAAGTAGGCGAAAGCGCTGGTACGCAAGCGAGTAGGCAGGCGCGCGTCGCAGTTCCGGCTCAAACTCGCAGCGACCGACCAGTCCCTTCCTGAGCTTCGCTGGCCGCTGGTCGAACAGCGCTGCAAAAAGCCGTCGGCGAAGGTCCTCCGTGAGCACACCCGGGTAGTGCTCGGATTGCGTTCGCCAAATTGCGCTGAACTCGTCTTGGTACATCCGGCGCGAGGTATGGGCGCCGCGAATTCGACGCTCAAACGGTGAAAGCAGCGCAAAGTGCTCCCCGAGTGTACGACGGCCCGCAGCCGTCATTTCGGCGTCCAGGGACCGGCTGTCTGACTCCACTGGGCCAGCCTCTTCCTTTTTCCCTGGTGGCCGCTTCCGGTTGCTCCAGAAACCGCGCCGCTGCGCAAGGTGGTAGAGCGCGCGCCCGAAGTGCTCGGGCCAGAGTCTTTCGTCAAGCGCGGCGGCGCGGAGGATGTAAGGCAGGGTCTGGCAGGGCTCTGGGAATGCCTTTGAGATAGCCTTGGCCTTAAACCACTCGGAGTTTCGGATGCTCTGATCGAGCTCATTGATGAGGCGTTGCCGCTCGGGAGGCGTCGAAACATCTCCGGCGGGCAGAAGGCCGCCACGTTGCAGGATGTTGAAGGCCCTTGCGAGACGGCGAGCGCGCCGCCAAGTCTGTCGCCGCCGATGGCGGGCCTCTCGGCGCTCAGCGTTTAGTGTTTTTTCCGTTCCGTCCTTCTCGATGTTTACGCCGGCTTGAAAAACGCGAGCGCCCGCCCTGATAAGCTCTGCGGGTACGCCGTCCACGAGCCTTACGATCGCCCATCCGAGCGAGTTCGTCCCCAAATCGAGCCCCAGAACAAATTCACCCACATTTTCCATTTCCCCTCCTGTGCAAACCGGCAAGGTTCCAACGAACTCCTTGCAATCCACGAAAAGGCGATTATAATCGGAAGCGTGTATCTCAGCAGCGGTTCCTGCTCATCTTAGTAAAGCAGGTTCACCTGCCGCGGGCTTAAACCCCGAAAGGCCCCGCCCCGTGCGGGGCCGATTTATTTGCAGCCGCTACCGTAGGCGGTCCCCGGCGGCTGCGATGAGCGGTCCGGCGCTGCGACCGCATCTGACGCCGCTTCAGGTTGCGCGATTCCTCCTGGCCGGATTCAATGTCACCCTCCATCCCGGCATCGAAAACGCGCACACCACAGCGGATAAGATGCGTGGGCTTCCCCTCTTCAAGGCCGGTCAGCGCCCACCCGAGCGAATTTGTGCCCAGGTCAACACCCAGAGTGAAGAGTGCCGCAGAACTATTGATTTTTTCCATTTTCCCCCTTGATCGGGCAAGCGGTTGTATTATACTGCTATCTGTGTATCTCAGCAGCGATTGTCCGTGCTTATCTTAGTAAGTTGGACTTTCGTTCAGCGTAAGGCAACGCTGTTTCACAGCGCCCTCCGGCCCCCTTCAATAGGGGGCCTTTCTATTTTGGGGGCCGTGCGGATGGCCTCGTAAGGTGGAATCCGGGAAGTCCCGCCACGGAAACCCACTGAGGAACTCAAACACCTCCTGTCCCCGGCGATAATTTTCTTGATTTTATCTTATATCAATGATATTATTTACCTTCGAGTAACCAGGTTAACCCGTTCTGCGCGGCCGCACTTGTCCCCCCCTCGCACGGCCCCCTTGGTAAGAATGAAAAACCATGCCATGTTGCCCACATTGCATTCGCGCGCTGGTTTTCGTGGAGGCCGGCGTCAGCCGGGTACAAAGGTTTTGTATGTCCCATGCCGCACTGAGGCCCGCCGCTACGCCTCGGGTCCGGGCGAGACTTGGCCTTACACAGCGGGTGAAAGACCTGATTTGAAAAAGGATTGTTTAAGCAAACCCATAAATTGCTGATAATAAACATAAATCTTGTGAAAAATGAATCCAAACCCATTGAGCAAAGCCACTGAATAGAAAACAAAGCCTTTATTATCAGTAAGTTGTGGATATTTTTCGAGCCTTGATTGGCAAGTTATTAAAGGCAAAGTGCTTATGGCATAATTTGGCTTTGCTCCGGCACTTGAGGCGCCAATTATGTCAATTGTGCGGCGAAACCTGCGCCAGCCGGAAGTGCGGGCCGACCGGTCACGCCCCCGTGGCATTCGTAAATCCCGTAGGCCCGCCGCGCGATCAGCTCGTGGATTTCCCTCGCTCGCCCAAGCACGTCGCTGATGCCGAGAAGCGGTATTGGCATTGGCTCTCTGTTGCGGTTCGTGTCCGCAATATCCCCGATCATGGCACACCTCCTTTCACCCTGGTCGCAACGGCCGGGCGTCGGACCCTCTTGGGCACTTACCGTCCGCCATTCTGGGCCAGCGCCCGGCGCGTCCCTTATGACTTGCATCTTGCCTGTTAATGAATGCGTCCGCAGTGACGGCGATCACTCCGGTGGGTGATCCGCGTCACCTTTCGATCAGGACTTGGGTAGGAGTCAGGAAAGAGGGTTCGCATCCGCCGGATGAGAGATGGGCAAGCTAGAGAAGGCCGCTGCGACGGGCGGATGAATAAAACAGTGAACGCCGGCTTCGCTTCTGCAACTGCTGTGTTGGAGATCGAAGTCGGCGCCAATGGGAAGGTGCGGAGTCCGAGAAGGGCTACAGGCTGGCAAATTGCTCGAGCGCACCCTGATTCTGAATCACGAGCGTTGCGCCTTTAGTGCGAACCAACTGGCGGCGCTTGAAATCTCCCATGGTGCGAGTGACGGTCTCGCGGGAAAGCCCGATCATCTGCCCAATTTCCTCATGGGTCAGAGTCAGCAACACCCGCGTACCC
>JBOGKI010000270.1:0-3508 GCA_050745605.1 Terriglobia bacterium
GGCGTCCTTGGTCATTAGTCCGTGGTCCTTTGCCGCTTGTTCGGAGTTTCGGATTTCAATTCCGAGCCCTCGGTTGATGTGCAACGGACAAAGGACAACGGACCAAGGACGTTTTTCCAACAGTTTTCCGGCGATCATACCGGAGGGGCCACACCCGTTCCCATCCCGAACACGGAAGTTAAGCCCTCCAGGGCCGATGGTACTGCGTGGGTAGCTGCGTGGGAGAGTAGGTCGTCGCCGGGATTAAAATGGAAAAGGCCCGCCCACCGTGGCGGGCTTTTTCATTCTGGTCTTGTACACGACCGCACGAACCATGGCGGCGGGGGAAGAAGACGGCATGACGCTCGATCAAGCTTTGGAGATCGTGAAGGATCGGTTCGGATTGCTGAACACCTATGTTACGACCGAAGGAAGGATGATGTACGTTGTGAAGGCTGAGCAGGAGCTGAGAGCAATTCCTGCCGTGAAGATGCCCGAGTCCGGTATTGCTCTCCTTGCACCTGAAGTGATAGACCTCGCCCGAGGGACAATCACCATTGAGGCCCTCGTCATGAAGAAGAATCCAGAAATATTTGGGGCTGAAGAGCCTTCTCCCTGCCTGCACGAAGAGGAGTGACGAGTCACCTATGGGATTTACACCCTGACGGTTGGGATGAGAGAAGGCCCGGGGGAAAAATGGGAGGTGCGTCACCGTTTCCAGCAAAGAGGCATCCACCACACATTATACGGCATCCCCCATGGGCGGACAGGGCCATCACCCGGAACGCGCGGTGATTGAAGAGGCCGCGAAGTGGGTACACGAAGGGGGCTTGCCCAATCCGCTCGAAACCGTTGCACTTCAATAGGTGCCCCAGATATTCATGTCGTAGAAGCGCCACCGCCGGGGCATGACGCGATTGTAACCCACGGGTCTGCACACATGGCACGGTACGCCTTGTGTGCGCCACGCGATCATCACCGCGCAGCCTGGAAGCGTCAGAATCCGACGCCCATAGCGATCATCCTCAGATGACCGCCACCGATAGGAGACGATGTGCCGGGCAAACGAAAGAGCAAACGACCCAGAAAGTTAGTATCCATACTTGACCGGGTATTGGACTGTGTGCGGCGCGAAGATTACGAAGATCGCGGCGAGTTTATGGTCTTCGGAACCTCACATGTTTTATACGAAAACGATGCACTTAGGGATATGGACAAAGCCTCCAAAAGCCTTGGGGAATACCGTTCGCGTGTGCGCATAAGCCGCAGGACTGCGTTGAATGAGGATCCGGATTTGGAAAGCCACCTTGGGAGGGCTGGTGTGTCGGAACTCGGGCGGCAATATGTCGGGTGGGTCACGGGCGGTCGAGCGCCCGCGGAGTTCAAGCTTCCAAAGATGAAGGGGCACGAGGATCCAACCATCACCAGCGATTTGGAACAACACTTCGCCAATGAGCTCGTGAGAAAGCTGCCCAAGATAGTGGAGCGTGTAGCATCGCTGGACGAGATAGGCGACGAAGAAATCGACAAAGAGCTCGTGCCCGATCACGTGAAGACCTACTGGGAAGAGGCACACCGCTGCTACCTTTACGGATTCAACGTTGCCTGCGCCGTCCTCTGCCGGGCGATTTTGGAGTCATCACTGAAGGCGAACGCCGATCCAGAGGGCGCCATCGAACGGAGCCTCCCGAAGGGCCGTTCCTACTTCAAGGAGCTGGTTGAGAGTGCAAAGCCATTGCGGGATGGCGTTCAAGGCAAGGATGACCGGCCTTGCGCCCTCGACATAAAGGACGCAGGCGATTGGGCGATTCATGACATCCAGAGATTCAACCAGACGTATGGCGGTCAAAGGCTTCACGAGGTTCTTGCCAACACCCGGAAGGTACTGCTGGATTTGTACCAGACAAAGGAAACGCAATGAAATCGCGTGCCGCTGATACATTGGCTGTTCCCATCCCGAACACGGAAGCTAAGCCCTCCAGGGTAGCGGCGGTGTCCCCACCGCCGCCATTAGATTGCAAGGAGCTTCGGCGCTGAGAGCCTGCCCTGAACGAAGTGAAGGGACAGCGCCGCTACAGCAAACTGTACCACTCCCCGAAGGTCAACTTACTTGACTCAGTTCAAGGGGACACGCTATCTTGACTAATTGGCGTTTTCATGGGAATTTTGAACGAAGGGATTAAGCCAACTTGAAACGAACATTCCAACCCAACCGGCGGCGGCGAGCGAAGACCCACGGATTCCGTGTTCGAATGCGGACCCCCGGCGGCCGCAACGTGCTGAAGCGGCGGCGGCAAAAGGGGCGGCATCGCCTGACCCCATGAAAAGCGGCGGGCGGCCCTATTCCTTTCCCAAAGGCCTCCGGCTTCTGAAGCGCCCTGAATTCAGGCGAGTCTACGAGGAGGGACGCCGCGAAAGCGCACGGCTATGCACCATCTTCATCCGCTCGAATGGCCTGCCTCAGACGCGCCTGGGGATTACGACCCCCTCCGCCCTGGGTGGCGCCGTAGTCCGCAACCGTATCAAGCGGCGGCTGCGGGAAGTGTTCCGGCTGAATCAGGCGCGGATTGCGGCGGGATGGGACATCGTGCTGAACCCGAGGCCGAAGGTTGCGACGATGCCGTTCGAGTCTTTAACCCGGGAGATGCTGCGGCTGTTTCCAACCTCGCCGCCGAAGGCGGCCCCTGGGCAACAAGAAGCGCGCGGTTCGCGGCACTGACGCTCATCCGGCTCTACCAGGTTTTCATCTCTCCACTTCTCTTTTCGTCCTGCCGTTACTATCCCACGTGCTCCGAGTACGCCGGTCAGGCGATTGAGAAATGGGGCGTGGGAAAGGGCGTTCGCCTGGCACTACGCCGGTTATGGCGTTGCAGACCTTTTGGAGGCGGCGGAATCGATCCAGTGCCGTAACTTCCCAGGCCGCGTTTCGAACGGAAAGCTGGAATAATACAGGAATGGACTTTGATAACGAAAAGCGGATGATGGTGGCGTTCGCGCTGACGCTGGTGGCGCTGATGGTATATAGCGCCCTGTTCGTCAAGGAGAAGCCGCATCCGCCGGCGGCAAAGCTGGCCCCCAAAACGGCGACCCTTGCCGTCCCCGGCGCCAAGGCGCCGGCTTCTCTGTCGCAAGCCAGCAGACCCGCTCCCGCCCCTGTCGCCCTCCCCGTTGAGGAAGGAACCAAGGCGCAGGATATCACCGTCTCCGAACCCTATTACCGGATCACGTTTTCGACGCAGGGTGGTTTGGTGAAGAGCTGGGCGCTAACCAAGTACCGTAATGAGCAGGGCAAGCCCCTCGATTTGGTGAATGGCGAGGCCAGCCAGGTGCTTGGCTATCCGCTCAGCATTCGCCTGGCGGACTCCGCCCTTTCGGATAAGATCAACCGTGCCCTGTTCGCGGCCCAACCGGACCAGACCTCCCTTGAGAACCCCCACCAGTTGGATTTTGTCTATAGCGATGGCAAAGTTCGGGTCACCAAGGAATTTACCTTTGGCGCCGCTTACGAAACCAGCGTCAAGGTGACGGT
>JBOGKI010000270.1:3518-6666 GCA_050745605.1 Terriglobia bacterium
GTGCGCACGATCTGCCGGTTGAAGTTTCCTGGCTGGGAGGTTTTGGTGACACCACCTTGTCGGAGAAAGCTCGGGCGGAGGGAGCCAAAGCGGCTTACTGCATTGACGGCGACCTCAAGACGCTAGCCTTGAAGAAAGTGGGCGAAGGCAAGTTGTTTCCGGGTCCTCTGGATTTTGCGGGGATCGAAAACCGTTTTTTCGCAGATGTGATGATCCCGGATTCGCCGGATGATGCCTTCCGCGTCGGCCAACAATCCTGGACTCCGCCGAACCCGCCGAACGGGACAGCGCAGAAGCCGGAGGCCTTGCTCACCGGCGGTCTGGTCATGCCGCAGCCCAAGCCCCTCAGTTTCCGGCTGGTGGTAGCTCCGAAAGACATGGCGGTCTTGAGGTCCATCACGCCCCGGCTGGATGGACTCGTGGATTTCGGCATCTTCAGCATCATCGCGAAGCCCATGTTCCTGGGGTTGCGGTACATCAACGACCATTGGGTCCACAACTACGGCTGGGCCATTGTCATCCTGACGGTCTTGCTCAACATGGCCTTCTTCCCGTTAAAGGTCAAGAGCGTGCGTTCCGCGCAGGAGATGCAAAAGATCCAGCCGCTGATGAAGGAGATCCAGGACCGCTACAAGCAATACAAGATGAATGACCCGCGCAAGCAGCGCATGAACCAGGAAATCACCAAACTTTACCAGGAGCACCATATCAACCCCATTGGTGGCTGCCTGCCAATGCTGCCCCAACTGCCCATTATTTACGGTTTCTATGAAGTGCTTGAGACCAGCATCGCCCTACGCCACGCTCCCTGGATTTGGTGGATCAAGGACCTTTCCGTGCCCGATCCGCTGTATATCCTGCCCATCCTCTCCATTATTCTGTCATTCTTTATGACCAAGATGACGCCCATGGGCTCGGTGGACCCCAATCAGCAGAAGATGATGATGATCATGCCGATTGCGGTGGGTTTCATCTTTTTCTATGAAGCCGCGGGGTTGACACTCTATTATTTTGTCTACAGCGGCGTCGCCGTCCTGCAGCAACTGGTGATCAACCGCATGGTTCCCAAACTGGCGCCGGCCGCTCCCAGTCCGCAGTTGGCGGGACGGGCGCAGCGGGCCGCGGGGCACAAGCCCCTGCCCGCGAAGGAGTAACCATTGGAAAGTTCTGGAGCGCCTTCACCCCAAATGGACTTTTCGCTCGAGGGCCAACTGGCCCGGCTCGAAGCCTTTCTGAAGGAGATGATCGGCAAGGGGCGATTTGACCTGAAGTTCACGGTGCGCCCTGAAGCTGGGGACGCTACGGCCGCTGGGCCAAGCTACGTCGTGAACTTCTCCGGGCTGGACACGCCACTGCTATTGGAGTCAAACGCCGCACTGCTCGATGCCCTGGAATACCTGGCTCACAAGTCCATGCGCCTGGATGAGGGGCTTCATCACCGCATCAACTTTGATTGCGAGGGGTACCGCCGGGTGCGAGTGGAGGAGCTGAAGATGACGGCGAACCTGGCAGCCGAGCAGGTGGTGGAGCGCGGTGAGCCGTTCTTCCTGAACCCCATGAACGCCCGTGACCGGCGTGTGATCCACCTGGCGCTGAAGGATGACTCTCGAGTCCGGACGGAGAGCCGTGGCGATGGCGCTGCCCGCCACGTAGTGATCATCCCTGCCGCTTCGTCTCCGTCGCGGACATAGGCAAATAGCCCACGGCGAGGAAAGACGCTCACCGTGGTTACCGTCGTTTGCTTTGCGCCTTCGCGTGAGATGCTTTTGCGATTCGAACAATTGTTTTCAGACCTTCCCTCTGCTGGGTGGCGCATACGTGGCGGGTTCCGCCATGGATGCGCACTCGAGCCCATGGCGTGACCCTTCTTTTCATCCTCCCTCATGCCTCACAGTGACGAAACCATCGTGGCCCTCGCGACGCCCCCAGGGCGAGGCGGCATCGGCGTGGTGCGGATTTCCGGCGGGCAGGCGTTGGAAATCGCCAGCGGCCTTCTGAGATTTCAGAAGCTCACGCTCGAACCGCGCCAAGCCACGCTTGCAGAGTTTTGCGATCCGCAAACCGGCCGCATCCTCGATCAGGTGGTGGTAACTCTCTTTCCTGGGCCCCACTCCTACACCGGCGAAGACGTTCTTGAGATTTCCTGCCATGGCTCGCCCGTGATTCTGGCGTTCCTGGTGGAGTTGTGCCTGGCGCGCGGAGCACGGCCTGCCGAGCCCGGCGAATTCACCATGCGCGCATTCCTCAACGGCCGCCTGGACCTGACCCAGGCCGAAGCCATCCGCGACCTCATCGAATCCCGCACGCTCTATCAGGCTCGCGTGGCCGCCGGACAGATGGAAGGCGCCGTCTCCCAGCGGCTCAAGCCCCACAAGCAGGAACTGGTCCACCTGATTGCGCGCCTGGAAGCAGGCATCGATTTTGCCGAAGATGATGTTCCCGTTTCCGGCTGGGAGGAAATTCAGGCGGCGGTCAAGGCCATTCAAGGGGATTTAGGCAAGCTGGTTGAAAGTTACCAGCTTGGCCGAATCGTGCGCGAAGGTTTGACGCTGGCCATCGTAGGGCGCCCCAACGTGGGGAAATCCAGCCTGTTCAACCGGCTGCTCAATGAGGAGCGCGCCATTGTGACGGCTGCGCCCGGCACCACGCGTGACCTGGTTTCCGAGAGCGCCAGCCTGGACGGCATCCCGCTGCGCCTGGTGGATACCGCCGGCATCCGCCAGGCCCACGACGAGGCGGAGCGCCTGGGTGTGGCCAAGTCCATGCAGGCGATTGCCGATTCCGCATTGCGGCTGTTCGTGGTGGATGCTTCCGCAGGATGGACTCAGGACGATGAGCAATTGTGGACAAAAGTGCAGCCGCTTGGATCGCTGGTTGTGGCTTTGAACAAGACAGATCTAACCAAAAATCTGGCCAGGCGTCTGGACCGGGATGAGATCGTGCGGCGGCTCACTGAAAAGGAATCTCCGTTGCCGGCAACGGCCGTGGTTGAGGTATCGGCCCTGACTGGGGAGGGGATTCAAGACCTCAAGCAAGCGCTACTTTCCATTGCAGCGCCCGCTCGCGAGACAGCCGGCGAAGGCGAAATCATCACCAACCTGCGCCACCAGCAACTGCTTCAAAGCGCCATCGAGTCGCTGGACCGCGC
>JBOGKI010000271.1:0-6649 GCA_050745605.1 Terriglobia bacterium
GGTCCCTCAAATGAAACCGCGGACAAACTCACAAACCCAAGGCAAAAGCAACACCAAAACCAACAGCAAAAACGAAGATACCAGCGCGGACTTGTCGTTTAAGTCCGCGGCTTTTGGGCGTAATTCCAGAGGAACCGCCGCGGAGTTACAAAACAACTCCGCGCAACCCACTCTCTATTTTTTGGCTTTGAATCCATTCCGAAACGGCTGGAGTCGAATGCGCGGCGATGAACATGCAATTAAATAAAAACTAATTTTGTACTTGACACAATGCTTGCGTTAGGTATAAAATTGAAGCATGAAGAATAAGAAACGGCTTGAGCTTGAAAAGTCCGAAGTCATCGAAGCGATTCCATTGGCCTGCTCTGACGAGAGCGCAGCGGTTGAGTTGCTGGAAAGTTTGCGCTGGGGTGACACTCCGGCTTGCGTTCACTGCGGAAGCGTGAGCGTATATAGGATGACGGACGCCGTGACCGGCAACCGGAACAAGCGATATCTGTGGCGCTGCCACGATTGCAGGAAACAGTACACCGTCAGGATCGGCACGGTGTACGAAGAGAGCCGCCTTGAGCTTCGGCATTGGTGCTACGCTTTCTGGCGGGCATCCACTTCAAAGAAGGGCGTCGCTGCTCTTGAGATTATGCGTCACTGCCAGATCAGCTACAAATCCGCTCTGTTCCTAATGAACCGCATCCGATTTGCGATGGCTCCCGACGACCACGCCTCGAAGTTAAGCGGAACCGTCGAATGCGATGAAACCTATGCGGGCGGAAAGCCGCGCTATCGGGGTCAGGGTATGCCGGGGCGATCCACTAGAAAGACCCCGGTTTTCGCAGCCGTCCAGAGGCAGGGAGAAATCAGGCGGCGTGTAGTGGCTGATGTTAGCGGCAAGACCCTCAAGGCGGCCATCCGTGAAAGGGTAGATTCCGATGCAAGGATTTACACAGATGACTTCTCCTCGTATGCCGGCCTCGATAAGGAATTCTCTGGCGGTCATCAGAGGGTGCGGCATACCAAGGGCGAGTATGTGCGCGGTGGAGCACACACCAATACTGCGGAGTCATCCTTTGCCATCATCAAGCGCGGCATCGTCGGAATCAACCACCGCGTTAGCAAAGAGTACCTACACCGCTGTCTGTGGCAGTTCGATTTCGTGTGGAACGGTCGGAAAATGAATGATGGAGAGCGGACGGTTGCAGCTATCAAGTCAGCCGAAGGAAAGCGATTGATGTATAGAGGTCCGGCGACTGCGGGAGCGTAATAACCCAATGACAGCAGAAAATCGTCGCTTCATAACTTTGGATGAGATCACTCATCTCGAATTCCACGGCAAGAACAAAAACTGCGGCGCCTCTCTGTTGATTCCAATTTCCGACAAGCAGTTCGTGAGTCATCGGGGTCCGCATTGTAAGGCCCTATGGTTCCAGCAGGAAAGTTCGGTTGAAAAGGCTGTCATGAATCTGAAATATTCAGTTGCCATCTTGATGGCTGAAGGTCAGGCTGTGGGGTTTGTCTTGCGGATGGAAATAAAACCGGAGGATGATCGATGATAAGGGGTGATGAATCCTCCAAGAGGCGGGTCTGGCGGCGCACTTCCTGTATGGATGATGAGACTTGCGAAGCCCGCAAAGAGGCTGACGGCTCTGTCATTTCTGGACCCAATGAGGATTTGAGCAAGATTTGCAAAAGCCCGGATGGATGTAGATGCCTTCCGTATTCTGATCTTGATGAAGGTAATCCACGAAGAGCGCGAGGGTCTGAAAGCAAGAGCAAGACTGGACCTGGATTAGATGCCGAAGAAACTGAAACCTGACAATCTGAAAGCCAAGCGTGGCCCAAAGCCTGAAACCCTGAAGATCAAGGGCAACTGGAAACGGTCCATCAAGCGGTCGATGACGAAGCGCAAGCCGCCAGAAGGCTGGCCGAAGTAAATTGAGACTATGCTACGCTAGGATGAAAGACCACCCTATTGCGTAAAGTACATACTTCCGGACGATTATTAGGAAATAATTGATTAGGTTAGGGTTACCATCGAATCTCCGCAGGGACGCTTCAACCAATTGATAATGCTTGACTTAATTGCTTAGATCGGCTGTCCGGAAGAAAGTATGACCGATTTCTCCACGCCTCTGATGAGGCAATATCAGTCCATCAAGGAACGCCACCCGCAGGCGCTGGTGTTCTTCCGGCTGGGCGACTTCTACGAGATGTTCTTTGAAGATGCCGTCACCGCTGCGCGCGAGCTGCAAATCACCCTCACGTCCCGTAACAAGGAAAAGGGGCAAGCGATCCCCATGTGCGGCGTTCCCTATCACGCCGCCGATAGCTACATTGCCAAACTGGTCCGCAAGGGATTCCGCGTCGCCATCTGCGACCAGATGGAGGACCCGCGTCTTGCCAAAAAGCTGGTGAAGCGCGAAGTGACCCGGGTCGTTTCGCCCGGCACGTCGGTTGACATGCAATCGCTCGAGCCGCGGGCCAACAATTACCTCGCGGCTGCCGTGGAGCGGGACGGCGCCATCGGCTTGGCGCTCGCCGACCTTTCCACCGGCGATTTCCTGGCGACGCAATTCACCGGCACGGAGCCCCGGACGCGCTTTCGGGACGAGCTCGAACGCATGCAGCCCAGCGAGTTGCTTCTGCCCGAAGCTTCGGAGTCCAGCCGCAATCCGGTCCGGGATCCGCTCTCCGCCTCGCCCGGAGCGGCGAGCTGGGAAATCGCCCTGAAAAGTCCCACCACTCAATCGATGGCGCGGATGACGCGCACTCGCCTGGACGAATGGGTGTTTGCGGAGGAGTATGGCGAGCGCCTGCTGCGGGAGCATTTTCGGGTCGCAACGCTGGCCGGTTACGGGCTGCAGGGCCGCTCGCTGGCGGTGGCCGCAGCCGGCGCCGTTCTGCATTACGCGCGCGAGACGCAGCGCGGCTCGCTTTCCCATTTCGACGGCGTGCGCTTTTACGAACAGCAGGATTCGCTGATCCTCGATCCCACCACGCTCCGTAACCTGGAGCTGCTCGAGCCCGCCTTTGGCGGTCCCAAGGATTCAACCCTTCTTGCCACGCTCGATCATTGCGCGACGTCGATGGGCGCCCGTCATTTGAAGAGCTGGATGCTCCATCCCTCACTCGATGGTCAGGAGGTCGAAGCCCGGTGGGAGGCGGTGGAGGAGCTTGGCAAGGGAACCATTGGCCGCGAGGAGCTTCGGAAAAAGCTGGGCGGCATTCAGGACCTGGAACGGCTGCTCAGCAAGGTGACGCTTGAAACCGCCAATGCCCGCGACCTACTGGCGCTCAAGTCCTCACTCTCCAGCCTGCCTGCTATCCACAAGGGGCTTGCCGCGTTCCAGTCCTCACGCCTGCAGCAACTATCCGGAAACCTGGACCAACTCGCGGATCTCGACGAGCTGCTCGAAAAATCGATTCATCCGGAGCCGCCCGTCTTGCTGACCGATGGCAATCTCATTCGCTCGGGTTACCACGCCGAGCTCGACGCTCTGCGCGAGGTGGCGCAGAACAGCAAACAGAGGGTGGCCCAGATCGAAACGCGCGAAAGGGAACGGACGAAGATCGGCTCCTTAAAGGTGCGGTTCAACAATATCTTCGGCTACTACCTGGAGGTTTCCAAAGCCAACCTTTCGCTCGTTCCCCGCGACTATGAACGCAAGCAAACCCTGGTCAATGCGGAGCGCTTCACCACGCCGGAATTGAAGGAACTGGAAAGCAAAATTCTCGATGCCGAAGAGCGGCGAGGTGCATTGGAGCGCGATCTCTTCATCGAGATTCGCGGTCGCGTTGGCGCGGAAGCGCGGCGCATCCGGCGCACGGCGGCGGTACTGGCAGAGCTCGATACCCTGGCCTGTTTCGCTGCATTGGCGGTTTCGCGCAGCTATCACCGCCCGACGATTTCCCAGGATGGAGAACTGGTGATCGTGCAGGGCCGCCATCCCGTCATTGAGCGGATCGCCGGGCAGGGGCAGGGTGGAAACTTCGTGCCCAACGACTTGTACATGAACTCCAGCTCGGACCGCATCCTCCTCGTCACCGGACCCAATATGGGCGGCAAATCCACCTATCTTCGCCAGGCCGCCCTGATCGCGCTGATGGCGCAGATGGGCAGTTTCGTGCCCGCCGCTCAGGCCAAGCTTCCGATTCTCGACCGCATCTTCACCCGCATCGGCGCTTCGGATAACCTGGCGCAAGGCCGCTCCACGTTCATGGTGGAGATGACGGAGGCGGCCGGCATTTTGAACACAGCGACGCCGCGCAGCCTGGTCTTGCTGGATGAGGTGGGGCGCGGCACCGCCACGTTTGACGGCCTGGCCATCGCCTGGGCAGTGGTTGAATACCTGCAGAGCCACACCCGGTCGAAGACGCTCTTCGCCACGCATTATCACGAGCTGACGGAACTCGCGGACCTGCTACAGGGCGTGCGCAACTACCATGTCGCCGTGAAGGAATCTGGAACCAACATTGTCTTCCTACGAAAAGTTGAGCCCGGCAGCGCTGATAAGAGTTACGGAGTGGAAGTGGCGCGGCTCGCGGGGTTGCCCTTGGCCGTCATTGAGCGGGCCCGGGAAATCCTTCAGCACCACGAACAGAGCGAGCACACCCTGAGTGAAAAGTTAGCGCCAACTAATGACAGCAGGGAGAAAGAACCGGTTCAACTGACTATCTTCACTCCGATCAATGCCGAGATTCTGCGCGCTATCGAGGAAGCCGACCTCGACCAGATGAAACCCCTCGAGGCTTTGAATCTTCTTGCGGAACTGAAGAAGCAGATTCAATCGGGATGAGGGTTTCTGTAGCGGCGGTCCATGACCGCCGAAAACCCGGCGGTCGCAGACTGCCGGTCTTGATCTATCCAGAGATTCGGCGCTCACAGAGCGCCGCTACAGTGTGGAAGTCGAAGCTGTCGCAAGGACTCCTGAAGCCGTCCGGCAACGAACATGAAAAGCGCCATGGCGAACTCGGGGCAAGGCGGCCGCGGATTACGTCCGGCAGATATTCCTCGCACCCGCCTCTGCGTTGGCCTGATGTCGGGCACGTCGATGGACGGCGTGCACGCGGCGCTGGTTGAAATCAGCGGGCCTGCAAATCATCCGCGTGTTCAAATGCATGCCTTCGCCAGCGTTCCCTATCCGGTCTTGCTTCGTACCCGGCTCTTGCACGTTGCGTCGGGCCACCCAACCACCGCGGCAGGAATCAGCGAGTTGAACTTTCTGGTGGGCGAGATGTTCGCCCAAGCCGCACAGGTTGTCTGCCGCCGCGCCGGCATCCGTCCCGATCAACTCGCCGTGATTGGCTCGCACGGGCAAACGGTCTTTCATCAAGGAAAAGCTATCACCGCTCTGGAATCACGGCATCGAACTTCGACGACTCCAAGCACGCTCCAGATTGGCGAGCCGGCCATCATCGCCCAACGAACCCGAGCCTGCGTGATTGCCGATTTCCGGACGGCTGATATGGCGGCAGGCGGTGAAGGCGCGCCACTGGTTCCGCTGATCGACTATTTGCTGTTGCGCCACACGAAAATCGGGACCCTGGCGCTGAACATCGGTGGCATCGCCAACATCACGGTGATCGAGGCCGCCGCCCGGCAGGAGGATGTCTACGGCTTCGACACTGGACCGGGAAACATGGTGATGGATGCGCTGGTGAGCCGCACCACCCAAGGGCGGGAAAGCTTCGATGCCGATGGGCGAATGGCTTCGAGCGGAACAATCGATAAGCGCGTTCTGAACGAAATCCTGCGCTTGCCTTTTTTCAGCCACCCGCCTCCGAAGAGCGCCGGCCGCGAGCAATTCGGCGCAGACTTTGTGGATCATTTCTTCAGGGCTAAGCGAGGGAAAACTTCCTGTGACCTCGTCGCCACCGCAACCGAGCTTACGGCGCGGTCGATTGCGCTTGCCGTTCAAAACTTTGTTCCTCGGCGCAAGAGGAAGGGGCGGATGGTGGTTTCAGGTGGCGGCGCGCATAACCGGTTTCTGCTGGCGCGTCTCGCTGCCCATCTTCCGACGTTTGAAATTCGGCTCTCGGATGATTTCGGCCTGCCCGCTGATACCAAGGAGGCAATCGCTTTTGCGCTTCTCGCCGACCGCACTCTGCACGGCCTTCCCGGCAATCTGCCACGGGTCACCGGCGCGCGGTGGCCGGTGGTGCTGGGAAAAGTGGTGCGGCCGTGAATGGTTGCGGCTGCGAGTTGGCGCTATCAACGCGAGTCTGTACAACCCAACAGACACGCCATAGGCGTTACCCCGATTGTTGCGGTGCGCGTCGAGATCAAACCCGGATGTGTAAGTCATAGAGCGTGAGGATCAAGGTTTCGCGCAGAGAGTAGAGCGTGCGCATGGTGGGGTCGGATTCGATGCGGCTGTCAGGCACGGGTGAGCCGTAAGCGGTGATGCCACGCGCGGCGAACAGAACTTTGACGCGATAGAGGTGAAACCCGTCGCTCACCGCAATGCAAGTGTGAATGTGACGAGCAACCAGCAGCCGTGCAACGGCGTTGATGCTATCGAAAGTCGTCGAGCCGTAGGATTCCACCAGGATCTTTTCCGCCGCCATTCCTTCCTGAATCAGGTAATCGCGGCCCACACCGGCTTCCGTGAAGTGCGCGTCGCCCCCGCTACCTCCGGTGGTGATCACCAGA
>JBOGKI010000272.1:0-6627 GCA_050745605.1 Terriglobia bacterium
CCAGAACCTGATGTTGATTTGCTTGGCGAGGAAGAGCCCACGGCACAAAAGGCCTACCGTGGCCACCCGCCTTGACGCGAGATTCCTTTGCGGTTTCAACAATTTCTTCTTCACATCCTCCAAGCTGCGCGCCACGAGCGGCCCGGCAGGAAACAACATGATTCGAAGCCTAAGCCTGATCGGGATTCTCTTCGCCAAAGACGTCCGCATCGAATGGCGGCGGCGCGAAACGGTCGCCTCAGTCTGCGTTTTCGGATTGCTGGTCGTACTCATTTTCGACTTCGGTTTCCGGCCGGCAGGTGAGGAATCTCTGCGCCTGCTTCCCGGACTCTTGTGGATTGCTTTTGCCTTCTCCGGCATCCTCAGCTTCAACCGATCCTTCGAGCCCGAACGCGAAAACGCCTGTCTCGAGGGCTTGTACCTTTCGCCGGTCGATCCCGGCCTAATCTATTTGGCCAAGCTGCTGGTCAATCTGCTTTTTCTCGGCATTGCCGAAGCCGCGATCGTGCTGGTAACGGCTGTCTGGTATAATTTTTCGTTCCTGCCCTCGTTGAAGTGGTTCGTGTTGATTGTGCTTCTGGGAACGTTTGGCTATGCGGCCGTGGGCGCCACTTTTGCGGCCGTCGCCGCGAATACGCGAATGCGCGAGGTGATGCTGCCGGTGCTGCAGTTTCCGGTGATTTTCCCCCTCTTCATCGCCGCGGTTGAAGCCACCAGCAGCGCCTTGCGAGGAAGTTACACACCGGAAATGTTCAGTTGGATCAAGCTGCTGGCGGGATTCGCGGTAATCTTTACCGTGGTTTCGTACCTCCTTTTTGAATACGTCATGGGAGAGTAGGGGTGCGGCTCGCTGTAGTGGTATCTGCAAAGGCCCTGATGCTGGGAAAACTTTTCACTTCGCGGGTTCATCTGATCGTCACCATCGCCTGGTTGCTGGCGGCGGTTTACCTGATTTTCATTTACGCGCCGAATGAGGCAAGCCAGGGTGAGGTCTACCGCATCATCTATATCCACGTCTCCTCCGCGTGGACGGCCTTCGTCGCCTATTTTCTCGTCTTTGTAGGTAGCATCAGTTATTTGATGAATCGCTCACCGGGGTCAGACGACCTCGCCCACGCCGCAGGTGAAGTTGGATTCGTCTTTATCAGTTGCGTGTTGGTCACTGGACCGCTTTGGGCAAAGCCCATATGGGGAATCTGGTGGACCTGGGACGCCAGGCTGACGCTGACCTTCGTCCTCTGGCTGCTTTTCGTTTCCTATTTGATGCTGCGCGGCTTTGCGGCGGACTCTCCCCGCGCTGCCCTGCTCAGCGCCGTCGTGGGCATCATCGGCTTCGTAGACGTTCCCATTGATTACATGGCCATCCGCTGGTGGCGCACGCAGCATCCCCAACCCGTGATTCTGGGTGGACCCAATTCCGGCCTGCCGCCCCGGATGGAGATCACGCTCTTCGTCACCTGGAGCGGATTCTTGCTTTTGTTCTTCTGGTTTTTGCGCCAGCGGCTGGAGCTTCTTAGGATGAAGCGGGAAGTGCGCGAACTGCGCCGGGACCTGGCGCTGGAAGCGTGAAGACAAGTGATGAGTGACAAGTGACAAGATGAAGCCTTCAGCAGTCAGCACTCAGCGAATGTCCCACAGAGAAAGCGCCGGAGCCGATAGGGCTTTTGCTGAAGGCTGATCGCTGAAGGCTGCCAGCTCTTTCTGCCCGTCACTTGTCACAGGTCACTGTCTTGAAGAGGAGGTTTGGTTGGCGATCCGGTTTCTTTATCTGGCCTACAGCCTGGTTTGGGTCATTTTCGGAATCTACGCTTGGAGTCTCAGCCGCCGCCAGGCCGCCCTCAAAAGGGAGCTGGAAGACCTGAGGCGCAGCGGGTCCAAAACCCCGGACCCGGCGTCCAAGGTTTGAGGAGTCTGTGCGACAACGCCATCTGTAGCAGCGGTCTGTGACCGCCGGTCTTGATCTCTCAAGAACTGCGGCGGCCACGGAACGCCACGATAGCACCGAAATCGAGGTTTTCACATGTGCCGCCTACTCCGTGGAATCGCCAGAGGCGTTACGCACGCGCCGCGTGATCGTCACCGGGGCCGCCAACTCAAATCTCAGGCGGGTCTCCGCAGACAGGGTGATTTCTTTTTTGCCGGTCACGGCAGCTCCGGCGGTGCCCGCGCCTGCGCCAATCAACCCGCCGATGGCCGCGCCCTTACCTTTGCCGGCCAGCGCGCCAATCAACGCTCCCACGCCTGCGCCGCCGCCAATCGCGACTGCATTTCGCTTCTTGTGTGAGCTCCCTTTTGCGCTCCACGTGTTCGTTGCGATTTGGACCGCGCTGGCGCCGCGAGGCGTGATGGAATCAAGTGTCAAGGCGAGCTCGGCAGGCCGGTTCAGCCGTCCGGAGCTCACGGCGTTGGTCACGTGACCGCTTACCACGGTGCCCGCGGGAATCACATTGTGGCCACCCGCCAGCAGCGAACTGGCGAGCGTTCCAGTGAATGAGGAACCTGATGTGGCGGAAGCAGAGCTCACGCTACTATCCAGGCGGATGGTGACGGCGGTGCCGGCCGGGATGGTGTAAGTCTCAATCTTCGGCTTCGATGGCACTGCCGCCGGAGCGCTGGCTGGCGCTGCCGCTTGAGAAGTCTGCGGTGCTGCGGCGGGCGCCGTAGCCGGTGCAGCGGCTTGGGAAGTGGCGGGCGAGGCGGCCTGTTGCGCCTCCTGAGAAGCAGTCTGCTGGCTCGCTTGCTTGCATCCGGCCACCATGAAGCCCAGGGCCACAATTACGGCGATCAAACTCAATGGTTTTCGCATCGCTGTCCTCCGTGGGTAGCGTTCGTTGTCACGGCCGGACTTTCTCAACCGGTAATGTCAAACCGGCCCCGGCCTTCGAGTCGAAGACCAATTCCAAACCGTCGATGCTGTGACTGCGGTAAACCCCACCTAAAGGTAACGAATGCCCGGGTGAACGTCAAGAGAGGCGAATCTGAGGTCGAAGCTGTGCAGAAATGCCCCCACGCTTCGCTCATTAGAAATGTGCTTTCGTATCTGTGGCTTGGGTCTGTGTACTCGTCACTCGTCACTTGTTTCTGCTTTTCTGTACCCTGTTTTTCTTGACACCGCCATTGCTTCCGCCCTATACTCCTCATTATCTTAGGAGGCTTGATGCGCACTCGGGCTGAGCTTCTCCCCGGCACTCTCGGCCTTCTCATTCTAAACGCAGTGTCTCTGGGTCCTCTGCACGGCTATGGCGTTCTTTTGCGGATTGGACAAATCTCGAAAGGGGCTCTGCTCATCGAGCAGGGGGCTCTCTATCCCGCTTTGTTTCGGTTGGTTCGCCAAGGGCTGCTCAAGGCAAACTGGGGCACTTCAGACAATAACCGCCGCGCGAAGTTCTACCAGTTGACCGCCGCAGGCCGCAAGCGTCTGCGCCAGGAAACGGAGGGCTGGAACCGGCTGGCGGCCGCGATCGCCACGGTTCTCGACGCCCAGTCGGAGGAAATATGAGCGTCATCTCCTCGGTTCGCACCTTCATCCAAGCTTGGTTCCGCCGCCAGCGTATGGAACACGAGATGGAGGAGGAACTCCGCTCGCATCTCGAAAGCCGCGCGGACGATCTGGAGCGGCAGGGACTGTCACGGGCGGAGGCGGAGCGCCGGGCACGGGTCGAGTTTGGCGGCTATCAACGCTATAGGGAGGAATGCCGGGAAGCATTCGGCGCACGTTTTGTGGCAGAATTCCTGGCAGACCTGCGCTACGGCGTTCGCCAATTGCACCGCAATCCCGGCTTCACGGCTGTCGCAATCATAACGCTCGCCCTCGGCATCGGCGCGAATACAGCGATCTTCAGCCTGATCGACGCCGTGATGCTCCGCTCGATGCCGGTGCGCGACCCAGCGCAGCTTGTCCTGTTTCGCTGGACGGCGCATCATTCGCCCCGGATCAATGGATACAGCTCTTTCGGCGATTGTCCCGGCGGGAACGCCAGGACGAATCCCACCGGCTGCTCGTTCCCGATTCCGGTGTTCAAGAAGATTCAGTCGGAGACCAAAGCGTTCTCGAGCGTGGCCGCGTTGGCCGGACCTGCGGAACTTGACCTGACAGGAAATGGCCCTGCGCGAATGGCGTCCGGCGAAGTGGTTTCGGGCGGTTACTTTTCGATGCTCGGGGTGAGCGCTGTCGTGGGGCGCACCATCGGCCCGGACGACGACCTTCCGAATGCAGCGCCTGTCGCGGTGCTCAGCTACGCCTTTTGGCAAAGCGCGTACGGCGGCCAGAAATCTGTCGTCGGCCGAACCATGACCCTGAACAATGTTCCCTTTGCCATTGTCGGCGTCGCCGCGCCCGGATTCACGCACCTCTCTCCCGGCAAGACACAGGATTTTTGGCTGCCGATTGCGACGTTGCCGCGACTGGGTATCGACTGGGGGCGAAATATCAAAGACCTCAGCAATTGGTGGCTGGTGATACTTGGGCGGCTCAAACCCGGCGTTTCTGCTGGCCAGGCGCAGGCAGCAGCAAGCTTGCTCTTCCGCGATGAAATGCTCAACGGTGCCAAGCCACTTTCCAAGCCGCAGGACGATCCCGCCATAACTCTCGTTCCGGCGCAAGAAGGGCTGACGGGCCAGCGTGTCGAATTTTCGACGCCGCTCTACGTCTTGATGTGCGCCGTCGGATTGATTCTGCTGATCGCGTGTGCCAACGTGGGAGGACTGCTGCTGGCACGCGCGACGACGCGCACCAAGGAGATGGCCGTGAGGCTGGCCATGGGCGCGCCACGCGCCAGAATCTTGCGCCAGCTCCTTACCGAGAGTGTGATGCTTTCTGTCGCTGGGGGCGCGCTGGGGATTATTTTCGCTTATTGGGGCGTGCACGTCATCACTGCACTGATTTCGAGCAACGCGCGCGATCCGTTCCCCTTCGTCGTCGCGCCGGATTGGCGTATCCTGGTGTTCACGATTTCGGTTTCACTTCTCACCGGGATTCTTTTTGGTCTGGCGCCGGCATTTCGCAGTACACGCGTGGATTTGGCCCCTGCACTCAAGGAGAGCGCATCGATGGCGCCGGGCGGCGGAACACTCCCGAGGCGCAAGTTGCATCTCGGAAATGCCCTCGTCATCGCCCAGGTTGGACTTTCGGTGGTAGTGCTCATCGGCGCGGGCCTGCTCGTGCGAACTCTCGCCAACCTGCGGAGCATTAATCCCGGTTTCGACACACGGAACATCTTGCTCTTTGGTATTGATCCGACGCTTGCCGGCTATAAAGATCTGCAGATTCAGAACCTCTATCGAAATCTCCAAGGCCGGCTCGCTGCGCTGCCCGGAGTCATTTCCGCCAGCTACTCTTCCGGTGCGCTCCTAACCAACGGCCTCTGGACGGAGGATGTTCACGTCGAAGGCCAGCCGTCAAAGAAGACCGACGAGGTTGACATGCTCACCACAGGACCGGGGTTTTTCCACACCCTGCGCATCCCGCTGCTCGAAGGCCGCACCTTCACTTCAGAGGATTTCGAACAGGCAGCGGCAGCAAGCGCAGCTCTACCCCGAGCCCCGCTGACCGGACGCTCCGCGGGGCCGCTGCCAGCCGCGACGACGTCTGGCCCGGCGGTTGCGACCATCCCGGTCCTTGTCAACCGAGCATTTGTTCACCGCTACTTCCCGAACAAGAATGCGCTGGGGATGAGCATCACCAAAGGTCACGGCGATAACATTAGCAATGATGTGGCGGTGGGCAAACCCCGGTCCCCCGGGTTTGAAATTGTTGGGGTGGTGGGCGATACGAAATACAACAACCTGCGCCGGGACATCCACCCGACCGTGTACGTCCCCCTTACCGGCGGTGGCGCGTATTTTGAATTGCGCACCGCTCAAAATCCCACGGCGCTCATTCCGGTGGTTCGCAGTGCCGTCAACCAACTGGAGAACCACATTCCTCTGTTTGACGTTCACACGCAATCGCAGAAAATCGATGAATTGCTGGTCGAGGAACGCCTGATCGCGCGCCTCTCGAGCTTCTTCGGCGCTCTCGCAGTTCTGCTGGCGTGTGTGGGACTCTATGGCCTACTCTCTTACGAAGTCACTCGCCGCACGCGCGAAGTAGGCATTCGCATGGCGCTAGGCGCCGGTCGAAGTGACGTGTTAAAGCTGGTTCTGGTGCAGGGGCTCGGGCTCACCTTGGTTGGTGTCGTGATCGGCATCATCGCGGCGATGGCGCTGACCCGGTATCTATCCAGCCTGCTGTACGGAGTGAAGCCGTCCGACCCATTGACGTTGGTTGCAGTCTCGCTCCTGCTGATCGGCGTGTCGCTTTTGGCGTGCTCGATTCCGGCGCGCCGAGCCACCAAAGTTGATCCGATGGTGGCACTGCGCTATGAATAGCCCCGGGCGCTGACTAGGTGCAATTGACGTGGCTTTTTGACTCCGAATCCATCATCGTGCATCCACGTCATTCATCCTCAATCGCTTGACCGGGCCTCTCTCTCGGATGGGTGTAACTCCTCCCTTTGCCATTAGCCCAACTTCCACGGTCGCCGGCGGGTTTTCGCCGGTTTTGGGAAGCAAGGCTCTTGTTTTCAATAACAGGCTCCGGCAAGTGCAAAATAGTGACGAATAGACGTGATAATATTCCTTGACATA
>JBOGKI010000273.1:0-6627 GCA_050745605.1 Terriglobia bacterium
GGGCTACCGTCTGGACCAGAACGCCCCCTTTAATACCACGTTCAGCATTAAGGATATTCCGGTCTCGCAGCTCCTGATCACTCCTGGCTCGCCTCCGCCCGCGGGCGCCAAGGTGACGCCGGCCGGCGTTCAGCCAAACCTCGAGACGCCTACCATCGTTGCTTACACCTTCAAAATTGAGCAGCAGCTCACGCCCAACACGGCTTTGAGCGCCAGCTATGCGGGTTCCCACGGTTACCACGAAATCGTGAGCGTCGACGCCAATGAGCCGTTCCCGGTGATTTGCCCGGTGGCGCCTTGCCCAGCTTCCCTGCGCTCGGGAACTATCTTCTACCCGGAAGGCGCGCCGCTGGCGAATCCCGCGCTCGCCAACACTTGGAGTTGGTTTTCTGAAGGGGACAGCTCTTACAACGCCTTGGAGGTGGATGTGAACCGCCGCTTCAGCAAAGGCTTGGCCCTGCGCGGGGTGTACACGTGGTCGAAGAGCCTTGACAATGGTGACACGCTGAATAGCAGCGCCGCGGCGAATGCGCCCGGACTGGTTATGTATCCCGGAGACTTGCGCGCGGATTGGGGTCTTTCCACTTTCGACGTTCGAAACGTGGGCGTGATCAACGGCAGCTATGATCTGCCATTGGGTCATGGAAAGACCTTCTTCAGCGGGCTGAGCGGCGCGAGCAATGTCGTCGCCAGTGGTTGGAGCTTGAACGGAATTCTGACTTTGCAGTCCGGCTTCCCCTTCACGCCGCAACTCAGCTTCAACCCTTCCAACAACGGGGACACGCGCAATCCGGACCGGCCATCGCTCAATCCGGCGTTCACCGGGCCGGTGATCATCGGGAGCCCCAACCAATATTTCAATCCCCATGCGTTCGTCGTGCCCCCCAATGGAACCTATGGAAATCTCGGAAGAGATACCTACATTGGCCCGGGCCTTGCCACGTTTGACTTCTCTGTGCTGAAAGACACGAAGATTACGGAGAAGTTAGGCCTCCAGTTTCGAGCCGAATTCTTCAACATTTTGAACCGTGCCAATTTCAACACCCCGAACCTGATCGTGTTTACCTCGCCCGCCGGAATTCCATCCACTGCGGCGGGAGTGGTCACCAGCACGTCCACGACTTCGCGGCAGATTCAGTTCGGCTTCAAGCTCATGTGGTAATGCGGCGTGCGCGGCGCGTCGCCCGCCTGGAAGTCGGTCATTGCCATCAACCCATACCCGATGTTCAAGGTATCTTGCCGAGAGTAACGGAAATCCTCACACTTTCTCCCGCAGCACGGGGATTTTCTCCGCCTCTCAATTCAAGAACGTCACTGGCTGAAACTGCCTGACCCTGCACTTCCTGGTCAGTTTCCTCAGCAAAACATCCGTCCACCAGAATGCAACCGAGATAGCCCCACCGCGCGCGGTCGGACCGGCAAACCGAAAAAGACGCAAGGAACCGGCACAAAGTCTCCAAAAAGATTACCGAATAGCTGTTGACTACTCTATTACTTACCAGTATGATGGATACGAAGTCTGAGAATGTCGAACCGGACGAGTTCTTGGCACCCGCTTCAAGACGAGGCGGGCAGGGCCGCGACGTTTCTCCACGCCCAGGCCGATGGAGGCAAGTTGAGTCACTTCGAGACCAGCATCCATTGCGTGTCCCAAGAGGCTAAGACGGTCCATCCTGACGGTTCTTTTGGAAGCCGTGGAGCGCGTTTCTTGCTGGAGTCGCAGAACCCGGACGGAGGTTGGGGATTTCAGGCGGCCCTGAGCAGCGCCACGGAACCGACGGCCTGGGCGGTTACGGCGCTCGGCGCATTCGACGGCCAGCCGCAGTGCCGCCGGGCGAGAGAGAGCGGTTTAGCGTGGCTTGCGAATTGCCAGCGCCAGGATGGCTCGTGGCCTGCCCGCCCCGGGCAGCGCAACGGATGCTGGGTTACGTCAATCGCGTGCCTGGCCATGGCTCCTCAAAGCGATACGGTCACGATCCAGCATCGTGAAGAGCTGCGCAAGGGATTGCAATGGCTCTCGAATGACTGGCCTGGAGAAGGAAGCCTTTGGTGGCGGCTCACGAGGATGGGCGAGCCAAAACCGG
Organism: Terriglobia bacterium; assembly: GCA_050745605.1. Lineage (GTDB taxonomy): Bacteria > Acidobacteriota > Terriglobia > UBA7540 > UBA7540 > CALCEB01. The sequence goes on from JBOGKI010000273.1 coordinate 2,085, forward strand.
AAAGCCGGCGAAGCCGGGCGCTCCGAGGCTGGGGTTGGACGCCGGGGACGAGCAGTTGGATTGAACCGACGGCTCAAGCCTTGTTGGCGCTACAGGCCGCGCCGGGCGAATTGTATCCCCGAGGGGCGCAGAAGCGCATCCAGGCGGCGCAAGCCCTGCTGCTTGACCGGGCATTGACGGCGGGAGGATGGAATTCCGGAGGTTCGGACAGTTACGGGTATGCCGGAAGGCCGCAACCCGTTCCAACCGCATGGGCGCTGATGGCTTTAAGGGAACAGGGTCATTGTCCGGAGGTTGCCGCTGGCCTGGAGGGGCTCCGCCAGATTCATTCGAGGTTCACCGGTCTTTTTTCGCTCAGTCTGTCGTGTTTATGCCTGAAGTTCTGGGGAATTCCTTACGAATTCAGCCGCCTTGAACATGTTTTTCTCAATGGTATTACCCCTGTCAGCGTCATGGAGACCGCGTGGGCCTTGCTAGCCATGTCGCCGCCGCAGGAAAGCCCGCTCGGACAGTGGAGAAGGTCGAAATCGTGAGCGCCCTGGAAAATCCGTTATTGCCGCCGCATCAACGCCCGGTCTCGCGCGTGTGCATCCGGCGGGCAGAGAGTTACTCCACGGACCTGACGGGCGTGCTGATGGAAAGCCTTCAGGAATTTCACATTCCCGTGCGGGGGAAATCCGTACTGTTGAAGCCGAACTTCGTAGGAGTGGATGCAACGGGCGCTATGAACACTTCGCCCGCCGTGGCCGGGGCTGCGCGCGAAGCTTTTCTGCGTCTGGGAGCGCGCCGCGTGACCGTGGGAGAGGGCTCGGCGCTGGAACGGGACACCTGGGCCATTCTGGAAAGCATGGGGCTGCGAGATTACATTGGGCCGCTGGACCGCAATTTTATCGACCTGAACACCGATCACGTCCGCCAGGTGGAGCTGCGGACTCGTGCTTCCTGCCTGCGCCGCCTTTACCTGCCGGAAACCGTGCTCGGCGCGGACTTCGTAGTTTCGATCCCGAAATTGAAGACTCACCGCTGGGCCGGCGTCACGCTTTCGCTCAAGAACATGTTCGGCATCGTCCCGGGCAGTTGCTACGGGTGGCCCAAAAACATTCTGCACTGGGCGCGAATTCCCCAGGCGATTCTGGACATTGCGAGCACCGTCCGCGCCGATTTCGCCATCGTTGACGGGATTGTGGGCATGGAAGGTGAAGGTCCGCTGGACGGAACGCCGAAGAAGGCAGGCCTGCTGGTGATGGGGAACGATCCGGTAGCTGTGGATGCGACCTGTGCCCGAATCATGGGAATCCGGCCCGAGCGCATTGGCTATCTCAAGGCCGCCGGAAGCCTGCTGGGTCATCTTCGGGAAGAGAATATCCGCCAGTTGGGCGAGCGGCCGGCGGACGTTAAATCCCATTTTGAACTGCCGGTACGCTTCAAGAAGCTGGCGGAAGCTCATGGAGACAAGCGCATGAGGGCGGAGGCATGACGAAGGGTCGCGAGAACGCTTTGGCGCTCCAGATGGTTCTTCGGAAATTCCGGCTGGGTGATTTCCTGCGCCAGGAGTGCGGTTCAGAGATTGTGGAAGTGGCCGCGGTGATTCCTCTGCTTCTTCTCCTTCTGATTGGAATCTTCTGGTTTGGACGGGCTTACAACATTTACGAGACCATCAACCGGGCGGCGCGAGAGGGCGCGCGGGTGGCCGTGGCCCCCACCTGCGCGGAGTGTGGCAACTCCACCGCATCCGCGGCCCAGGTGCAAGCGGCAGTGAACGGGGCGCTCTCAAGTTCCGGCCTCAACCCTTCACAGGTTCAATCCTTTCAATTCCTGACTACGCAATCGCTGAACGAATCCGGAAGCTGCCCGGCTGCACAATCACCCACCACGCCTCCCCAGGTGTGTGGAGTGGTGGTGAGTTTCAGCTACCCGTTCTCATTCCGGTTACCCTTCACGACGGTGAATGCCGTGACTCTTTCAACGTCGGCGCAAATTCCGGAGGAGTACTGATGGATCGACAAGATCGCGTGCAAGGGCGGGGCCGGAGAGACCACGTGATGAGGCGGCTGGTTGAAGAGTCACGAGGCGCGGCGCTGCTGGAATTTGCCTTTATGATGCCTCTTCTCGCGGCGATGGCGGTTGGCATCTACAGTTTTGGTTCCGTGTGTCTGATGAAGGACAAGTTGGCGGAGGCGGTGCGGGATGGCGCGCGGATTGCGGCCGGACAGCCGCGGGATTTCAGTACCACCACCTGCAGTCTCGGCGGATCGAGTTACAACGTCCCGTGCTCCGTGGCCGCGGCCATGACCACCATGGTGAATGACTTGAACAGCTTCAACATGACGGCGTGCACCGTGAATCCCTCGGCGGCGGCGCTGGGTAATTATGCCTGGAGCTATTCTTCGTCGAGCGCAAGTTGCAATGGAAATCCCATCTTTGAGATTGAACGCAACGTCCAGGTGGCGAGCGGCGGGGTGACGCTGTTCCTGACCCGCGTGACCGTGAACTACCCGGTTACGTGGAGTTTTGCCTCAGTACTGAAGTTGCTCGCCCCGTCGTCAAATCTGCCATCGTCGTTCTGGATTACGGCTCAGGCGGTGATGCCGAACTTGAGCTGAGGTGGCCAACGTTTTGCAAACGCGCAGCAACGGCGTAGCAGCTTGGAGCGAGCGGGGCGTCAGTCTGTGGATGGTTGCGGCGTCGATGGTGGTGATTTTGGGGATGGCAGCCTTGGCCATTGATCTGGGGTATTTATACATCGCCCGGAATGAGGCCCAGCGCGCGGCTGATGCTGCGGCGCTGGCGGGGGCCGGGGCGCTGGTGAGCTCGGGATACACGTCCGGGCTGGTCAGTCAGGCCACGGCGGCCACGCTGGCCACAGCCCAGGCAACGGCGGCCGGAGACCTGAACACAGTGGGAGGATCGGCCGTGCAAATTCAGTCGTCTGACGTAACCGTGGATTTCACTTATTCCGGCGATCCTCGGGTAACGGTCACCGTGCAGCGAAGCGCGGCACGAGGTAATGCCTTGCCGACCTTTTTTGCAGCAATATTCGGAATCAACAGCGAGGGCGTTTCCGCGCAGGCGACGGCGGAGGCTTACAATCCCTCTCCCGGAGGCCCGCCCGTGGCCACCACCTGCGTCAAGCCCTGGCTTATTCCCAATTGCGATCAAACGAGGCATGCGAATAATCCCGTAAATGCCAACTGTAATTTTGGAGGCAATAAGAAGTTTGATTCCTTCATTGACCCAAACAGCGGCGCCATTCTGAATCCCGGTGGCGTATCGTCAGGCGGCGTGGTGGGGGAGACGCTCCCCTTTGTTGCCTACACGGGAAATGGAACAAGCAGAAAGAGCGCAACGAAGTTCTATCCTGTGGCCATTTCCAGCCAAACCGGCGACTACACTTCCGACATTGAGACCTGCAACCCGACGCCGTTGAGCTGCGGCGATGTTGTTAAGACGATCGCCGGCAACGTCAAGCCGCAGACCATCCAGGCGACCGAGCAGTTGATCCATGCCAGCGGAACGGGAATGTCCCAGGGGCAAGACACCATCGACACTGCTGGGAACCCGCCTTTCGCTCTCACGTCTGGCCCGGCAAACCCGTACATTTCACCGGGCTCGCTGATCGGATCGAGTGATTCCATTGTGAGCCTCCCAATCTATGACGGCTCAAACCTCAAACTCGGCACGGACAGCGGAACCATCATCGGATTCATGCAGCTCTTTTTGACTGAGGTTGCGAACACCGGAACTTTCACCGGAATTGTGCTCAACGTTGCGGGGTGCGGTTCCAGCCGCAGCCAGGGAGGGCAGAACGTTGCGCAAGGTCCAACACCCGTGACGGTGCGTTTGGTTCAGTAAAAGCGGTTATGACTGAAGTTGAAGTATTGGCACAACCGGTCTCAAGTGTTGCCGCTGGAGGCGGCGCCCGTCCGCGACGGCGGATGCTCCTCTGTTCCTTTCCCGTTGTCCTGGCGGTGACCCTGGTGGCCGGAACGTGGGCGACGGCGCGTTTTCGCCTGCCTGACCCCGATACCTGGTGGCATGTGGCGGTCGGCCAAACCATCCTGACTCATCATGCTTTGCCGGTTTCCGATGTTTATTCTTTCACCGCGCCGGGCAGCGCCTGGATTGCCTATGAGTGGCTGGGAGAAGTGTTGATGGCGGCGGCGGACCGTGCGGGAGGCTTGCAAGGACTTGAGGGACTGCTGCTGGGGCTGGCTTCCATGTGGGTTCTTCTTCTTTGGGGTTTCGCTTATGTCCGCACCCGGAATGTCAAGGCGTCATTTGTGGCGGTCATACTGCTGCTGCCCCTGGCGGCTGTCCAGTTTTCCCTTCGCCCCCAATTGCTGGGTTACATCTTTCTGCTGCTTACCCTGATCGTCCTTGAGAAGTACCAGCAAGGGTCGCGATGGGTGCTATGGGTGCTTCCACTGCTGTTTGCGGTGTGGGTGAATACCCATGGCAGCTTCGTCCTGGGGCTTTTTGTGATCGCGCTTTACTGGGTATGCGGGCTTTGGGAATTCCACGGCGAAACGGTGGAGACGAGGCG
>JBOGKI010000274.1:0-6563 GCA_050745605.1 Terriglobia bacterium
CCCCGGGAGTGGTTGCGAACAATCCCTTCAAACACCACGAGCGCCCCGTCCTCGCCGGTTTTAAGCTGCTCGGAGAGTTGGGAGGTTGGAATGACGCTTTGCGTGATCTTGAAAATGTCATCGCCCGCGCCACCACTTACCGGCGGCAGAAACGCCACTTCGTCCTGATCCCGCAACACCTTGAAAGGCTGGGCAATCTCTTGATTTATGGAAGCAATCAGAGAGCCGGAAATCTCTCGCAGGCGCGGAAAACGGCCCTCGTACTGGCGCCGGAGGTCGCCGAGATTTCCGCCCTCGGAAATCTCCACCTCCTCTTGCTCCAGTCCGGTCAAATCACGCGCAAATCCGAAGAAAAGGACCTTAACCTTCATCTGAACAAATTCGGAAAACCTCAACGATACAACGAAGCTTAACCAGAACCATGTCCGCCGCAGGCAACGTAATTAGTATACACTTTCAGGGCATGTTGCACGCGCGGAAGTACCAAACCGAAAGACTCGCGTCATCGACCCTCTTCGCGCGATGGCTCAGCCCCACCGCGCTGAAACCTCGTTTGCTTCGGAGTACACTGTGACCTGGGCCCCGAAGTTTCGTTGATGATGGAAAAGCGGCTGTCGCGGTGGACAAATTGAAGTCGATCGTAATCATCAGCCCGGATTGGAGGTTCCGCGCCCTCCTTCGCGCCCAATTGCTCGAGGAGGGCTTCGGGGTTCGAGCCGGCAACTGTGTTGCGGACCTTCCCGAGCTTACAAACGGGCACTCGGCGGATCCAGACCTGCTGGTGGCGGACCTTGGCGGCTTTGCCGGCGCCGAGAACGAAGAGAATGACCTAATGCAATGCGCAAGACGAAGCCCCCTCTGGATTGTAGCGCCGGCAGAACATCCCGGCGCGAACGCCCTGGCGGCCCGGTTGCGGGCGGTTGCCGAACAGGTCTTTTCACGGCCCCTCGACTTGGGCGAGTTCGTAGAGTGCATCAAAAAACGGCTGATGCCGGTCGAAAACGAGCACGTAGAGCACCCGTAGGGGGGCCGCTCAAAAACCAGCCCGGCTATCGTTTCTGAACTTCGGAAGCGGCGAGATCGATCCGCCAAGCGAACAACTCTTTGAGGAACGAGGACTCTCGTATTTTCTTGCGATGGATCGCCACGGCCCGCGTCCGTAGTAATCGGATAAACTGTGGAATTCCGCCGGAGGCCATGAATGAAATCGCACACGACTTATCTTTGGTTTAATACGAAAAAGCAGCGGGAATTCATAAATATCACTCCTGAGCTGGAAAAAGCGCTGCGAGAGGCCGAAATCCAGGAAGGCATGGTGTTGGCTTCGGCCATGCACATCACGGCGGCAGTCTACATTAACGACGCCGAAGACGGCCTGATCGCCGACATTGAGGAATGGCTGGAAAAATTGGCCCCTTTTCGGGCTGATTACCAGCATCACCGGACCGGCGAAACCAATGGCGATGCCCACCTGAAGAATCTCCTGATCGGCCATCAGGTGATGGTTCCGGTGACCAAAGGCCAGTTCGATTTAGGGCCTTGGCAGCAGGTCTACTACGCGGAGTTCGATGGCCAACGGAGAAAACGCGTTGTCCTGAAGGTCCTGGGTGAGTAGCAGAACGGAAGCCGCACTACGGGATGGACTTGCCACCGTCCACCGGAAACACCTGCCCGGTGACGTAACCCGCTCGCGTTGCCAGGTACAGAACCATTTCCGCAATATCTTCCGGACGGCCATAGCTTCCAAGTGGGGTTGTGAGGATCCCGGCCTTCTGGCCGGGAGTCGGCTGCTCACCCGGAAAAAGGATGGCGCCCGGCGCCACCGTGTTCACCAGGATATGGGGCGCCAGCGCCTTCGCCAGGCACTTGGTGAGCATGATGGCGGCCGCCTTCGAGGAGCAGTAATGCATGTACCCCGGCCATGCGACTAAGCCGCCCAGCGACGAAATGTTAATGATGCGGCCGCGCTTTTTCTCCATCATCATGCGTGCCGCGTGTTGGGCGCAGAAGAAAGTGCCCTTCAAATTGATGCCCAGAATTCTGTCCCAATCCTCCTCGGTCAGCTTGTCCCAGTCGGCGTGAAAGAAAATGGCCGCGTTATTCACCAGGATATCCAGACGTCCGAAACGCTTGTGGACGGTTTGGAACATCTTCTCCACCTGGCGGCAGCTCGACACATCGGCTTGGATGGCAAACGAGGAGCGGCCCATGAGTTTGATTTCCCTGACCGTCGCTTTGGCGCTCTGTTTCGATGTGTTGTAGTTCACGATGACGGAGGCTCCGGCCCTCGCCAGCTCCAGCGCGATCACACGGCCAATGCGCCGCGCGGCGCCCGTCACCAGTGCGATTTGATCGTCCAGCGGCAATTGATCCATTTGGGAATCCTTGCCGGAAGCGGCGCGATTGTCAAGGCCGCGCGCCGGCTTTGTGAGCGGTGTTCCTCCATCCATTACTTGACCATCTTTACTTCGTTCCCTAAAATTCAAATTTGCGTTGCATTTTGTATCGCCAATTGATTGGCGCCGCAGCGGTTTCGGCCAGCTCCTCAAATCCCGGATCGATCGAGGCAAATCATGCAATTGGATGTCCTGGCCATCGCCGCTCACCCCGATGATATTGAGCTCACTTGCGGCGGGGTGGTGATTAAAATGGTGGAAGAAGGCTATAAGGTGGGAGTGCTCGATCTAACCCGCGGAGAATCCGGCACGCGCGGCAGCGCCCGCCTGCGGGATCAGGAATCAAGCCGCGCCGCTCGCGCCCTAGGCCTCTCCCACCGCTCCAACCTTGAACTGCCCGACGCCGCGGTCGAGAATCGCAGGGAATACAAGCTCCAGATCGCGCAGCGAATTCGAGACCTGCGCCCTCGCACGGTGATTTTGCCATACTGGAAGGGCCGCCATCCCGACCATTACACGGCGGGACTGATCGGCTACGAGGCATGCTTCCTGGCTGGTTTAGCCCGGCTACCGCTGGAAGGTAAACCCCACCGCCCTCACAAGATCATATACGCAAGCCTCTACGTGCCGTCCCTCCGGCCCACTTTCGTAGTGGACATCACCCGGCAATTCGAAAAGAAGCTGAAGGCCATCCTTTGTTACTCATCCCAGTTTTCAGCCCGCCAGGACGTGCAAAACCTCTTCCCTTCCCGCGCCGATCTGCGGGAGCGGGTTGGTTCGCTCTCCCGCCATTTTGGACTGATGATCGGGGTTCGCTACGGTGAGCCGTTTGTGATGCGTGAAGTGGCCGCGGTAGAAGACATTGTCAGGATCCCGGTACGGTCGATTTAGCAAGCGCCGGCTGGGGCAGCGAGCTGAGTCTGTTCCGCATCCGGGTTTATTCCTCGAAAAACTTCGAAATCGTTGGTCCTCCGATCCTTCCAGTCTCCGGGGTCACATATCTGCTACACTCCCGATCTTGCGCGCGTGTTGCCCAGGCCGTGTTGGCTGGACCTGTCGCCGGATGGCGCGTACTGGCGGCGGGCGTTTGCCGCTGTGGAGATGGGTCAGGAAAATGCAAAGAATGCTGCGGGGAAACGCTGCCTGGCTAGGTTTGCTGGCGCTTAGCATGCTCTTCTGTGCGCGCCTTGCCTGGGCGCAAGACGAAGCCGCACAGTCTACAGATAAGGACAATTTTCCGGATGCACACGAAATCTTCAGGCCTCCCCTGGCCGACCAGACAGAACCCGGGGACCGCGTCCGTTACGGCGGTAGCGAATTGGGTTTTGGACTGGCGCTTCCCCTCCAGGTCTACACTTCGGAGAGCGTGTCATCATCCTGGCAGATTGGTTTCCTGGGCGGGATCAGCGCCGGCTTTGCCTCAAGCAAAACCACGCTGCTGCTCAAGGCTGTTGACTTCCACGCTGGAATTCCCTTCGCCTACCGCAAAGGCAAGTGGTCCACGCGCGTTCAGTTTTATCACATCAGCTCCCACCGGGGCACCGATTATACCGGCGATGTAACGCTTCCGCCCTTTCACTACAGTCGCGAGGTTCTGCAGGATCTGGTGTCCTACGACTTTTCGAAGCATTTCAGAATTTACGGAGGCCCCAGCTTTCTGGTCCGTACCTTTCCTCATCTTGGCCGTTGGACCCTTCAGGCAGGCTCGGAGTGGTTTCCGGCAGCGTTAGCCTCACGCCGCTTTCATTTCTACCTTGCTGATGACTTTCAAACCCGGGCGGAGGTGGCGTGGCAGACCAATATCAGCATTGAGCCCGGCGTTCAGTTCACCACTCACAAGGGCCAACCCATCGCTCGCGCCGAAGCCTGGTTTTACAGCGGACAGGAGCCATTCGGCCAACTCTACTATCAGCGCGAGCGGGTGCTGGGAGCGCAACTCATCTTCTCGCTGGGACCGGAGGTCAAGTCGATCGTCACACGCCGGCATTGAGCGGCTCCCGGGAGAAGACGCGCGGAAGATTCGAGCTTTTGCCAATGTCAAAGCCGCGGCATTTCTGGTGGTGGCTCAGTTTGACGTTTTCTGAAACTCTTCGCCACCGTCATTCCCGCGAAAACGGGAATCACGGTAAAGGAACAGCCGATCAAGAATCGCCAAACTGAGTTACTGCCGCATTTCTGACACGGTTGGCGCCATTGGGTTGTGAAGGGTGTGGACCAGAGGCCTCGGGAAAGGAAAAGCAAATTCCAGTTGAGAGTGATCCACCGCAACTTTGGAATACCGGGCGGGTTAATGAATCGAAAGATAAGAACAGACAAAAAGGCGGCAGGCTGAAGTGAGTGACACGGCTTCAGCCTGCCGTAGCGGTTGTGCTTAACCCGTATGGGTTTGGGTGTACCGAAACCTGTTTTTCATGTCGCCGGTTAGCGCGTGGCCAGCTTCTTCGCGAAATCCAGCAAGAAAACCCGGTCCGTTTCCACCATTTTATCGACCAAGCCCTTCAGCCTGAGCAGAAAGCGTGCCTCGGAGCCGTGGTCTCCCCCCTCTTCAGCCAACTCTTCAAGAGATTTCCGAGGCGTCAGGTTATGAAGCGCCGGCGGATCGTCTCCCGTATAGAACAATTTGAAAAGCGGAACATCAAGGGCCGTTGCAAAGCGTTCCAAGGTGTCCACGGATGGTACCGTATGGCCGTGCTCCACACGCGAGATATAGCAGCGGAGCAAGCCGCTTGCCTTCTCAATATCCCCTTGTGAAAGACCCTTCTCTTCCCGAAGTTGCTTGATTCTTTCGCCAATTAACATGATCTTGAGTACCCCTCCATCTTGAATTAACCTACGCGTCTCTTGCCTGTAAGAATATCGCCCGAATAGGTAAAAGACAGAATGACGCCGCAGTCATAGTACGAAAGTACCAGGTCGTTTCCCGCGGTACATGACCCTTTCCGAAAAAGGGGATAAATAGCCACAAGGTTATTGTACTCGTCAAAAAAACGATTGCAAGCTGCTTCGTTGGTGGCGCAAAGACCGGGATTCTGAGTAGGGAGGATGCGGTGAGCAGAGTGCATGACGAGGCTTGAGGATTGCCTTGCCCACAACGACGTTGGCAATTGATAAAATCATGGAGAGTGGGGGTTGAAGACAGGCCGCCGCCGCGAGAGTGGACCCGGGCCCTTGGATCAATCACCGGCCGCGCCTGGTTGGCGATCTTGCTAGAGGACTCGCGATGTTAACTTGCTGCATTCTTGGAGTTCGAGAGCACCATGCTGAGCAGCGCCATGCGAACGTAAAGGCCGTTCTGCGCCTGGCGGAAATAAGCGGCGCGCGGATCCGAATCGACCTCGGGCGTGATTTCACCGACCCGGGGCAGCGGGTGCATGATGATGGAATTCGTCTTTAAGAGCTTGAGGCTTTCGCCGTTGATCACGTAAAGGCCGCGGCACTGCTCGTAATCCGCAACACGGTCTCCGAATCTCTCCTTTTGAATCCGGGTTTGATAGATCACATCCACTTCCGGAAGGACCTTATCCAGGTCCGGCTCCTCCACAAATTCCACACCACGCTGCCGCAGATGAAGGAGAATATCCTCCTTCATGCGCAGCAACTGCGGAGCCACAAAATACATGCGGATGCCGTTGAATTTGGATAGAAGGTACGCCAGGGAGCGGACTGTCCTTCCCTGCGCCAGGTCGCCCACCAGCGCGATCTTCAAGCCGTCGATGCCGCCGATTTCCTTACGAATCGTATAAAGATCAAGCAGCGCCTGGGTGGGATGCTGGCCCACGCCGTCGCCCGCGTTGATCACGGGCACGCGGGAAACCGCGGCGGCGCGCCGCGCCGCGCCCACTTCATGGTGGCGGATCACCACCACGTCTGCATAGCCGTTGATGATGCGAATGGTATCTTCAAGCGTCTCGCCCTTCGACACCGATGAAAACTCCGCGGCGTTTTCGGTGGTGATCACCCGTCCGCCCAGGCGGTGCATGGCTGCCTCAAAGGAAAAGCGCGTGCGGGTGGAAGGCTCGTAGAAAAGCGCGGCCATGATGCGGGTTTGATATTCGCTCCCGCCACCCTGCTTGGCCAAACGCTCCATCGCAGCGGTGGCGTCAAAAAGATCGTGAAGCGTCGGCACATCGAATTGCTGCGCTTCAATCACATGGTAAAGCTTCATTC
>JBOGKI010000275.1:0-6544 GCA_050745605.1 Terriglobia bacterium
GTTTCAAGACGAGGCCCGCTTCGGGCGGCTCAGTGACGAGCGCCGCTGCTGGGCGCCGTGGCCCGAGCGGCCCTGCGTCGGCAAACAGATCATCCGCGAATACACTTATGGGTTGGTCGCCGTGAGTCCCCGCGACGGCAAGTTCTCTTCCCTGGTTCTCCCCTGGGTCGATGCAGAGGCCATGTCCGTCTTCTTGGCCCAGACCGCCGCCGATTTCCCGGGAGATTATTGCCTGATGCTGCTGGATGGGGCGGGCTGGCATCGAGCTGCCGCGTTGCGGATACCCGCCCGGCTCCGTCTGCTTCCCCTTCCGCCCTATAGTCCGGAACTCAATCCCGTCGAGCCCATCTGGGAACACCTCCGCGAAAACTACTTCGGCAACCGCGTCTTTCCCTCTCTCAGCGCCGTGGTGGACCAGCTTTGTGTAGGGCTTCACGATTTAGATCAGCACCCGGAAGTGGTCAAGTCAATGACGAACTTCGATTGGATCAATACTCTATGTATGATGTCAAATTAGTATGAGACATGTGATCCGGGTTACAGAACGGATGTGGGGAAGAAGGGTAAAAGAGCAAAGTGGTGAGGGCTGAATTGCTGAGCAGATCTTCCGCTGGCCGCTCTGCAAGCTGAGTCGTACCTATTGCAGCCGTGCATATTCGGCTTTCGCTTGCTTCAGGATTGGAATGTCCGGATCGGCATTTTTCCATAAAGTCAGGAAGTCCCGGTAAGCGGTGCGCGACCTGGCTAGGGCTGCTTGCAGCTTTATCATTTCCAGCGCCTGCACCTGGCTAAGAAAAAGACGCGTAGACCTAAACGGAAAGGTCTGCGCCAGCCACGGACCGCGTTTGGCGCGATCGAAGCGACAAAACCCACAGACCTCAAACCATGAGGTCTGCGCCAACCCCCACGAACAGCGGTCCGTGCTTCGCGGTCAAAAATTCTCAACCATCCAGACATTGCTTTCGATGGCGTTGTTCGCGACGGCGATGTAACGGCCATCGGGCGAAGGTAAACCCCAAATGTTTCCGTTTCTTCCTTTGGTCCGCCAGAGCACGCGGACATGCCCGTTCAGATCCACGTGGAGAAGCGTACCCCCTTGAGGCGCATGGGAGCCGCAAAAAAGCCCTTTTCCGTCGGCGGACCACGCAATGCCGTTCCACGAAAGGAACGGCCAACCCGCCACTGCGATTTCGCGGTCGGCGCCGCCCGAGAGTGAAAGCAAGCGAATGCGTATCTCGGGCTTGAAGGATGGCGAAATCGCATAGGTTGATCCGTCGGGCGATATGGCCGCCCCGTAGAAATGGTCCGAAGGATTTTTCTGAATCGTCCTGAGTACTTTGCCTCTGCCCTTGATTGGATCGAATGCAGTAAGTATCAATCGCTTTCCATCCGGGCTCTCTTCAAGCACTACGCAGCGGCGGGCCGGGGCGCGAGCGCACCCAAAGTTCAAGCCTCTAGGCACACGTAGCACAGGCTGAGGCACGCCACCGTCCACCGCAATGCGCATCAACCGATCAGTATCGGAGGAGTTGATTGCACCCTGGACGTAAATCATCCAGGCGCCGTCGGAACTGAGGCGTGGGCTACCGGCGCCGTGCGGCGCTGTGACAATAAGTTGGGCTGTCTCCTGGCCGATTTTCTGCTCAAAGACGCCTGCTGCTCCGTTTCGGTGTGAATCGAACAATACCGCCTTGCTGTCCGCGGTCCATTCGAAGGGACGACCCCGATTTTCGTTCTCGCTCAGCAACCGAGGAGAACTGATGCGAGTTCCTCCTGCCTCAAGCGCGCCCAGGTAAATTAGCCGCTGATAGGTGGACTTTTGCAGCGTCAGCCGTTTCCCATCCTCGCTGGCGCGCAAGAAGTCGAGATCGTAACCCGCCCACTCTGTGAGCTGTTTCGGCTTCCCAACGGGCGTACCCGTCCGTCCGTCGATCTTGACCTGCCAAAGATCATCGTTCAGCGCGTTGTCGGAGTCCGAGCGTAAGTAAATCATCCGCCCGTCCCGAAGCCAGAAAAAACTATCCTTCCCGATCTGGCCCGTATCGGACACCACCACTGCGCACTTCGCGCTCTTCACGTCGCAGGTTTCGATCCCTGCAGCCAGCGGTTCACCGCCGGGAACGTGCTGCATCCTGACGTAGGCCAAGCGCCGCCCGTCCGGGGACCAACGCGCCGCTGCGAACCATTTATTCTGCTTGAGGGCCAGCACTTTTTGCGGGTTGTCGCCCAGCCTACCCATCACCCAAAGCTCTCGATATTGTGTCGCCGTCAGCCCAAGCTCGCGCGCTTGTCCCCCCGATACCGGAGAGAAGACGATGCGCGCACCATCCGGCGAGACGTCCCACCCTCTTGCATCTTCACAGAGCTCGCGCGGAGAATCTCCCAACACGGAGACCGTCCAAATGCTCCATTTGCCGGGCCCGTCCGCGTTAACGAGCAACTGTGCGCTGTCAGGAAACCACGAATCAACCACCCAGTACGCGGCAGCGGGGACTCCGGCAGGCCGCCGGATCAGCCGCTCTTCGCCGGTTGAGATCAGTTTGACATGGATGCCGGCAGAGTCGGAGTAAGCGACGTATTTACCATCCGGCGAGATGGCGCTGCTTGTCACAAGGTTGGCGACGGAGTTAAACGTCAACTGCGTCTGGGTCATCGCGGCCGAAGGCAGGCGAGGACGCCGACCACGGAACCAGGCAAACACCGCCAGAACTGCTACGATGGCCACGGTAGCGATGATAAGTTTCCAATGTGATCTTAGGAGCGCCGCTTGCTGCGCCCTTGCAGATTGTTGTGCCCCGGAGTGCGCGGCGAGCGACGCCCCTCCATCCAACGACTCCGGCCTGAAGGCCGCCGCTACACGACCCGGGCTGGTGTCGCGCTTGAGACGCATCAAGTCCGCGCGCAGATCCGCCGCGCTCTGATAACGCAGCTCACGGTCTTTCCGCAGTGCCTTGTCAACGACGGCTTCGAGCTGCGTATTCAATTCGGGATTCAATTGGCGGGCCGGTTTCGGTTCCTCGGACAGGACGGACTGATGAACCACCGCGGCCGTCTCACCACCAAACGCCCGCTCGCCCGTCGCCATCTCGTAGAGCAACGCCCCGAAGCTGAACAGGTCCGTGCGCGCATCCAGGCGCTCGCCGCGCACCTGCTCCGGCGACATGTACGGGGCGGTGCCTATGGCCACGCCGGTTTGGGTGAGGTGAGGGTTCGCCTCCGGCGTCACCCCTGCGGAAGCGGGGGTCCAAGACTGGATTCCCGCCTTCGCGGGAATGACACCGCTATTTTCTGTCGTGGCGATGTTCGCCTCGCCGATTGCCGCTGGTGAGGACACCGGCGCTAGTGCGGTCAGTTTCGCCAAACCGAAATCCAGAATCTTGGCGAGACTGTGCGTGGTGATGAAGATGTTGGCGGGCTTGATGTCGCGATGGATGATGCCCTGCCGGTGGGCGGCGTCGAGGCCGCTGGCAATCTGCGTCGCCAGGTCCAACACTTCGCCGATGGGCAAACCACCTCCATGAGAGGGTCTCGTCGTGAGCCCCTCTCCCTCGGGGAGAGGGTGGCCCGCAGGGTCGGGTGAGGGTGCAGCCGCGATCCGCTCCCGCAGCGTCTCCCCTTCCAGCAGTTCCATCACAATGAACGGCTGGCCTTCGTGCTCGTCTATTTCGTGAATCGTGCAGATGTTCGGATGATTCAGCGCCGAGGCGGCTCGCGCTTCCCGCTCAAACCGCTCCAGCGCCGTTCGATCTCCCGCCAGCTCCTCCGGCAGGAACTTCAGCGCCACCCGCCGCCCCAGCTTCAAGTCCTCCGCCCCGTACACCACCCCCATCCCGCCCCCGCCCAGGATCTCCAGCACGCGGTAGTGCGATACCCTCTGGCCCAGGAAGTGGCCCACCGTGACCTGCGTCTCGATGGCCGGCGGCGCATTCCCGTCCGTCGATTCGCCCGCGCTCGACGTCACCCATTCCACCGGTGCCATCCAGCGGTAGCCCCGCCGCGGCAGCGTCTCGACGAAATGCGGTTCTTTGGCCGCATCGTCCAGCGCCATCCGCAAGCGCCGGATCGCCGCGTTGATGCTGCTCTCGAACTCCACCACCGTGTCGTTCGGCCACAGCCGCTTTTGAATCTCTTCGCGGGTCACGAGCTTGCCGGGCCGCTCCAGCAGCATGGCCAGGATTTGGAAGGATTGTTCGCGGAGCTTGAGGCGAACGCCGTTGCGGCGTAGCTCGCCGGTCGCGAGGTCGGCTTCGAACCTCTCGAAGCGGATCAGCCGGAGTGCGCTGACTCCCCCCATATATTGCTCATCTCAGACGTGGATTCCCTTGGTTATGCGAGAGTCTACCACTTCGAAAAGCCCAGCACAACGCTTTTCCGGCGAAGCCCTTTGGAGTGCGGGTGGTGACACGAGAGGGCTAGCGCAGACCTTGCAAGGTCTGCGCCAGCCAGCCCCGTATCATCCGTTAAATCAAAGACCTGCGCGGCCATCTCGATTTCATGTGGATTTCATCTCCAGTCCATTGCTCAGCGGCCGGCCTTCGGCCAAGGTGGGCGCTGCCACGCTCCGTGGTGCAGTCTGTTTTGTAAACACAAGTTCAACAAGGAGGAGGTTGACGAAAATGGAAGGCAGATCTTTCAGCAGGTTCGGCAAGTTGGGCGCGCGGATGCAATGGATAAGATGGGCTGGTCTTTGCCTGATCGTGTGGTTTCTAGGGCTGAGCCTTCCCGCCTATGCTCAGCGGCAGGGTACGTTCGTTACCTTCGATGTCCCGGGCGCGAGCACGGCCATCGACCAGGGCACCTTCCCAATGTCCATCAACCCGGTGGGGGAGATCACGGGATTCTACATTGACACAAACTCCGTCGCTCACGGCTTCGTGCGGGCCGCCGACGGCACCATCACCACGGTCGACCCCCCAGGCTCCGTATACACCCTGGCCCATGCCATCAACCCGGCGGGCGCGATCACGGGAGACTGGTACGATGCAAACTCTGTGGATCACGGCTTCGTGCGGGCCAGCGACGGCACCTTCACAACGTTTGACGTCCCCGGGGCCTATTTCTTCGCCACCGCTGGAAGCATCAACCCCGCGGGCGATGTCACGGGAACTTACTTTGACACAAACTTCGCGGGTCACGGTTTCCTGCGCACTGTTGACGGCACCATCACCACAATCGATGCGCCTGATGCGGAGACTGGCAGCTTCAACGGTACCCAGGCGTTCGCCATTGATCCACAGGGCACCGTCGCTGGATGTTACGCGGATGCACAGTTCGTAGGCCACGGCTTCGTCTTTACCAGAGATGGGACTCTGACCACTTTCGATCTGCCGAATTCGGGTGTGGCGGGTTACTGGGGAGGCTGCTACTTCGATGGCGGCTACTTCTTCATCGGTGGGATTCCGCTTGTAGGCATCAATCCGTCCGGGGCGATTGCTGGAACCTACTTTCAACCCATTTCGGGAAACCCGTTCGGAGGCAACTATCGTGGATACCTCCGGGCCAAGGGCGGCAGCTTCACGACATTCGACGCCGTCCCCTCTCCTTCTTCTCCGTGCTGCACATGGACAAACGGCATTGCCATCAACCCGGCGGGCGTGATCGCTGGATACTACAACGATTTCCATAGCGTGAATCATGGCTTCGTCCGCGCGAAGGATGGTACGGTGACGACACTGGACGCGCCGGGAGCCAACACCACCTTTGGCCAAGGTACCTGGGCTTTCTCCATTAATCCGGCCGGGCAGGTCACGGGACAGTATGATGACGCGAACTATGTGTTCCACGGCTTCTTGTGGATTCCGCCGGCGCAATGGCGAAACAGGCAGTGACGAGTGACAAGTGACAAGCAAGGACCAGCTTTGAGGGGCAGGCAGCGCGGAGTTTCGCATTTCAGAAACTCCGCGGCTTGTCCGTAGCCCGTCATAATGCGGGCAAGCCGGCGAAACATACACGGGGATATAAGCGAGCGGGCAGGGCGAAGCGCCGCACGCAAAGAGCAGCGGTTGGCAGCGCCTGCCGCGGGTGGCATCATACATGCCGTTGTTTGGCGTGTGTGCGTTCACGGAAGCGGGTCCCCATCGACCAGCGAGCGTGTTGCAGACGCTTCCGCCGGGACCTCGACGCGGGCGACGAGTCCGGTGTAACAATGTCGTGGATCGCATACATCGCAAAAAACGCGATGATGCGCCACCCGCGACGGCGCCTTAAAAAAACTCCAGTTCCGACTTTGCCTGAAGGGCGACGATGTCTACAAAGCGTACTCATTCGCATGTTCGGCGTTTTCCCCACCTGCCGCCGCCCGACCGGCAGAGGCTCGTGATCATTACTTAACGTAGTAGTGCTGGGTGCCTGTCGGGCAAAACAACCGCACGGCCTGCGAAACGGACCCTGCGCCATCAACCACCAACGCGTTCTAAGGAGGAACCCATGAGGCACACGAAATGGCCCGGCTGTTTGCGGGTCGCGATAGCAGTGCTTGGTTTGACGCTGACGCCGGCGATGCTCGCTGCGGGACCGAAACCGGACCTCGCAAGCTGGGACAATC
>JBOGKI010000276.1:0-6524 GCA_050745605.1 Terriglobia bacterium
CTCTATGAGCGCCGCAAACGATGTCGAATCAACAACGGCGGTCACAGACCGCCGCTACAGGAGCCAAACTGAGTCACTACCGCAAATCCAGACACGTATACAACTAAGGCGGCGATGAAGTTGGCGGCAACAAGATCAAAGCGTATCGTTCTTGCGCCACGATACAAGTTATAGAAATGTCGTGGGTTTTCCATTTGGAAGGAACGTCGCAGCTTTTCGGACACGACATACAATATGCGAATCCCCCAGACCATATAAAACAGGATACAAGCTGTTGTCAATGCGACTGACCACCACAAACCAATGCTGCTCCTCCACAATAAGGTCAGCAGAAGCATAGCGACGGGTACGGTGGCATTCCACCAAAAGAGACTTCCCGTAAAGAGATATAGGTATGCCGGTCGCGCCAACTCCAGATTTGTTTTCGGCTGGCCGCCAACCCTCAAGAACAACGCGAAAAGATAAGCTGCGAAAACAAAGCTCAGCGCTTGGATGACCGGACTGATGCGTTCTGAAATCTCCTGCACCCGCCCCCGCTTCTTTTCGGGTGTTCCATTCGGTTGTTTGTACAGTTCGATGGCTCGCTGTAGAACGAGAATCCTGACTGGCGCATCCTCCTTCGAGGCAATCCGTTGTTTGTTCAGTTCGTCCGCGAAGAAATCGGCGTCGTTTTCAAGAAGGCCTGCCATATCATCGGCCAATTCCGGTGCGCTCTCAATCTGCCGTGCCACGGCATCAATTCCACCCGCTTTGTTTAGCGAGTCCAGATCGTTTACTTTCGATAACTGCGATTCAATATAAGCTGTGTGTTGATTCACGACCTCCGGGAGCAGCCCTCGTGGTTCTCTTATGTGTTGTGCGAGCACCCGCTCTCTGCGGAGTTCCGCCACCCTCCTGAGTATTTGAGCTTGTGCCAGGTGAATCTCATCCTCTAAAGTGGTCACGCCCCTTTCTTTTTCTTTCTGCTCGTCCAGCGCCGTTTGCAGTTCCTCGAGCTGCAAGCCCGCCTGGACCCGGGCTTCCAATATCTGGTGCACAGCCTCATCAATGTCTTCCGATGTGGGCGGGGGATCTTTGTGAATGTTAAAGGTGTCCAAATAGCCGGTAATGTTAGCGATTCTTCCTTCTTTATCGGTCAGCTCGATGCCCGAGGAGGACGGCGGATGTGGGCCGTGAAACATCAGCTTTTGGCCCAGAGCGATGGCGATGGCGATTCCTGCGACGATTGCAACGCCTTGTGTCGCAAACTTCAAAGGTGGGATAGTCCTCGCAACGGCGTGTTCAGGGGCTAGCACATTAATGTCAGCCAGTACCTTGCGGCGTAGGACAAAATAGCCCCTGAAGTCGGCCCACGAACCGCGGAACTTTGCCGTCCATTCTGTTATCAGTTCTTGCAGCGGCGAAGAATCACCTGGTGAGGGATTCATCCGGAACCTCGCTTTTTGGAGATCCTGTGCCTGCTAGTGTGCATTCGCAAGAGCAACTTATTGCTGAGCTTGAGCCAGAGAAAAACGGCAAGGAGAAACCTTAACTAATGACGGAACATGAGCCGGCAACAGAAAAACAAGAGTCGCTCCAAGACCAAGTTCGCAGGAAGAAGCACGAAATACTCTGGAATCTCCGCAGGCTGGCGAAGTCGGGAAACGAGGAAGAGTTTAAAGCTTACCTTACCGAGAATTGCGGCATACAGCGGGAGAGCTCGCTCTATAAGACCTCGCTGAGCGCGTTTTGGAACGCTGTGCGGGAGTTTGAGCTTCAGAGGCGTGAGCGGTAGCGTTTGCCCTGTCTATCGAGCGTAATCTTGCCTTTGCTTCGCCTTCCGGAATCGAAAGCAGATGCCCTTCAATTGCCTCAAATATCTGATTTAGAGACTCCTCTGCTAAATCCTCGTGACTTTTAGGCATCGCATCGGCTCTCTTTCGTTTCGCTAATCTAGTATCGCGCATCATCTTTGACCTGTCAAGTGCTTTTACAAACCATTTCACACAGCATGATGCTCGGAATGGCGAAAAGTGTACATAAAGCATACACATATGTTACTTACTGCTCGCAATATGCCCCAACCAGCGCGCTTTGGCGGCCTTTTTGGCAGAAGCTCGCCGAGCACCAGCACTTAGTTTATCGGCTCTTGCTGGTCCGCCCTTTAATCCACCTTTTCGCCCCAATGCAACCGCATGGGGATTCTTGAGAGCTTTATTGGCTGATTCTTCTCCCGTAAGGAGACGTACAATCTCAAATGCTCTCTGATTTGATTCGCGTGGGAGCCTATTGGCTTTTATCATGTACCCATTATGCGCATGCGGTACATTATTGTCCATAGCCTGTAAAGTCAAAATGAGTCACCGCCTAGATTCGGTTTCTCTTGACAACGGCCCCGTTCTTGTTTACTATTAGGTGAACACCCCCTCGCGACGTTACCAATCGATATAAATTAACTGGAGGCCTATCATGTCGCTTTCCAAGCCGCGTTCCGCCGCTCGGCGCGCCGCCAACCGCGCCAACAGCCGCAAATCTACCGGCCCCAAGACCTTAGCCGGCAAAAGAATCGTGTCTCTGAACGCCTTGAAGGACGGTCGCACGGCGCAAGCGGCCACCCGCCCTTTGTGGCAGACCATGGTGGAGCTGGGCGAGGACCCGGCGCGCTACCGCTCCTTGCTTCAGGATGTCCTGAACTCTTATCCGCCCCAGAGCCCGCTCGAGCTGCGGCTGTGTGAGGACATCACGCGGCTGATGCTGAAGCTGGAGCGCACCCAGCAGGCGCAGGAGGCCCGGCTGGTTCGCACCTACGAGAAGCTGGAGGGCTCGCGGGGAAAGCGCCTGCGTGAAATGGAGGGGAGTGCCAGCTACGACGCCTTGCAGGCCGAGGTGCTCGAAGCCGGCCTGCGGCGCGCTCCCGATTCCCCGGCCAAGTTCTCCGAGACCACGGCGTGCCTGGAGCGGCTGCAGGCGCGCGTGGAAAGCGGGGATTTCTCCGATGAGGCAGAGCTCCACGCCCTTTACGGCCAGCAGCCCACCTTCCGCGGCGCAGGCATCATCAACGCCTGTCGCGCCCTCGCCGCGAATCCGGCGGACCGCGAACTGGCCGCCAGCCTGCGCCTGATGATCCTTGAGGAGCTGCGCGACGTCGCCGCCGAGGGCCAGCTCTATTACCGCGAACACGTGGAAATCTCCCGCGCCATGCGCCTGGAGTGTCTGGCGCCTGCCGCCGATTGTGAATACGTCCGGCTCCAGCGACAGGAAACCACCCTCGACCGCCAGCTCGAACGCAAGATCAAGCTGCTGCTCCGCCTGCAGGCCACCACCCGCCGCACCGCCCGTGACGCCGATGAACCGTCGGCAGCCGTGGCGGACGAGCCGCTCGGGTGGCTCGGCGTAACGGCGCAACCACCCACGAACGCCGCCGAGAGCGCGGAAAAAGCCGCGGACTTCGAGATCGAGAGCCCGCCGTCGGCCTCGACGCCAGCCGCTCGGGCGATTGCGCTGCGGCACAAGATTGAAACGCCGCGCAGCTCCGGCCCCAGCAGCAAGGAAATGCACCAAGAAGTGGTAAGGCGGATTCACGAAATTTACGGCCTCGAGCAGCCCGAACCCGAGCCGCGTGAGGCCGATGAAGAGGGCTCAGCGGCTGGGGACTCCTTGCCGAAATAAGCACAAAAAAATGGATTGTTTATTTTCGAAAGAGTAAAGCCAATAGGTATATGAAAACAAACGACAATAAAAATGGGTGAGACAAAACAAAGCCAATAACAAAGCCAATGTTTGGCGTCTAAAGTTAAATAAGTTATTTAGAATGAGCAACATGAGTGGATACAGCGAACCCGGTAAAACGACAAGTGGTTGCAAACAAAGGAATAGAACGCCAAAGAGAGGGAGGCGACTGGAGTTGGCATCTATCACGACGAATTGCTTTTCAATTCGTCGCCGGCCCTCGGAAGCTGTGAATAAATTCCACTCTGTCATTCTGAGCGTTCACAGCCGTTCGGCTGCCCATAATTGGCAGAAACTCGGTGCCTCGGCCATGAGGTGCCTTCGCTGAATGCAAAGGGCTTAGGCACCGAGCTACTGCAGAGAGCCGCAGGCGACGAAGAATCCCTGCATTTGCTTGACCTTGTAAATGCCGGGATGCTTCGCTTCGCTCAGCATGACAGCCACCGTGGGTTTATTCACAGCTTCTCAGTTCCTGCGAAAAAGCCAACGCCAAGCAAAGATGCTCGCAGCGGCTACCTGCTCCGGAGCTGCTAACCTCTGCGGCCTTTCAAGCAGAGCGGGGCGAACTCGTGAAGAGATCAGTAGCGCGCCAGTTCCCTGGCGGCGCGGATGACGTCGAAGACCTGCGGCAGCACCGCGTCCTCCAGCACCGGGTGATAGGGAACGTACGCGTCCTTGGCCCCAAGGCGGCGCACCGGCGCATCAAGAAAGTCAAACAACTCATCGCCAATTCGGGAGGCGATCTCGGCGCCATACCCGAAGGACAGGTTATCCTCGTGAGCCACCAGCACGCGGTTGGTTTTCTTCACCGAAGCTGAAATCAGGTCCCAGTCGTAAGGCTGAAGCGAGCGGAGGTCGAGAATTTCCACCTGAATTCCCTCCTGCTCCAGGGTCTTCGCGGCCTGCATGGAGCGGTTCACCAGTGCTCCGTAAGTGACGATGGTCAGGTCGCTGCCTTCGCGTGGAATCCGCGCCTTGCCGAAGGGAATCATGTAATCGGGGCCGGGATAAGGGCTGCGATTGTAGGTCTGGCGGTAAAGGTGTTTGGGCTCGAGGAAAAGCACCGGATCGTCGGAGCGGATGGCGGTGCGCAGCAGGCCGTTGGCGTCCAGAGCCGTCGCCGGCATCACCACGCGCAGGCCGGGAATGTGAGCGAAGATCGACTCACCCGACTGGCTATGGTAAATGGCGCCGCCGGCAAGATAGCCGCCAATCGGCACGCGAATCACGACGGGGCTGGAAAAGGTGTTGTTTGATCTCCAGCGCAGCACGCTCAGCTCATCGCGGATCTGCATCATCGCCGGCCAGATGTAATCGAAGAACTGGATTTCCACCACCGGTTTCAATCCGCGCGTGGCCATGCCGATGGCGCGGCCCACGATGCTCGCCTCCGCCAGCGGGCTGTTGTAACAGCGGGCGCCGCCGAACTGGCGCTGCAAGCCAAACGTCACCTTGAAGACGCCGCCCTTGCCTTTCACCTGCTCCATCTCACTTTCATGGCTGCAATCCGCCACGTCCTCGCCGTAGACGACGATGCGCGGATCCCGCGTCATTTCATCCTTCAGGCAGGCGTTGATAAGGTCCACCATGGTCTTGGGCTCGCCGTGAAAGCGGGGCGCCTGGTCAAACTGATCCGAAGTGGGATCGACGGTGGGCGAGTAGACGTATTCCAGGATGGTTTCCGGATCGGGCGGCGGCGCCGCCAGCGCCTGGTCCGTGGCCTCGCGGATTTCGGCCTCCACCGCGGCTTCAATGGCCTTCAGCTCGTTTTCCGTGGCCATCCGCTCAGCAACGATGTATTGCGCGCAGCGGGTCAGCGGGTCGCGCTGGGCCTCCTGCTGGCGGAGGCTTTCCGGCTTGTAAAGGCGCTCATCGTCGGAGAGCGAATGGGAGTAAGGCCGGATGACGTGGGCGTGTAACAATGCCGGACCGCGGCGCTTGCGCACATGTTCCACGGCCTTGCCGGCAGCTTCAAAGGTGGCGGGGAAATCCGTTCCGTCGCATTCGAGAGTAAGCAGGTTCGGGAAGTTCTTGACGAGGGTGGAGATGTTTGAGCCTGCCGTCTGCACGTCTACCGGAACGGAGATGGCGTAACCATTGTCCTCCACCACGAAGAAGACCGGCAACTTGGCGTTGGAAGACCAGTTCAGCGCCTCCCAGAACTCGCCCTCGCTGGAAGCGCCGTCGCCCAGAGAAACATACGCCACTTCGTCGGAGTTGAAGCTTGCGGCCAGCTCGGCGGCCTCGCGCACTCGCGCGAAGTAGACGCTGGCTTCCGCCGCGCCTACCGCTTGCAAGATTTGAGTGCCCGTGGGGCTCGATTGCGAGACAATGTGCAGGCGCTTCGACCCCCAGTGGGAAGGCATCTGGCGTCCGCCCGAGCTGGGATCATCCTTGGATCCCACTGATTGCAGCAACATTTCCAGCGGCGTCATGCCCAGTTGCAGGCACAGGGCGCGGTCGCGGTAATAGGGATAGAACCAGTCATAGCCCGGCTGCAGGCGCAGGGCGCAGGCCACATTCAGGGCCTCGTGACCGACGCCGTTGATTTGGAAGTAAGCCCGGTTCTGACGCTTGAGCTGGATTTCCTTGTCATCCAGCCGGCGCGACAGATAGATGGTGCGGTATGCGCCCAAGAGCACGTCCTTTGAAAGCCCGTGGGTCTTGTGTAATTGCGTCGTTACAGTCGCCATTTCGCCTCGCAGGAGATCAAAATCCCAAACCCATTATCAAATCCATCCAAAGCAAAAGTCAATCAACGTTGACGCTTGGCACTCGGGCAGCTTGGCGCAGGTCCTCGTTCAAAACCCGTAGCC